>NZ_JBIXLM010000016.1:0-89925 GCF_045798545.1 Paeniglutamicibacter sp. ORCA_105
CGCCCCCCTGGGGGGGCCCCCCCCCCCCCCCGGGAGCTGAACTCCTGGCCAAGGAACTTCCCCGGGGCGCCAAGGTCCTGGTGGTGGGCAGCGCCCACCTGCGCGATTGCGTCAGCTCCTTCGGAATGGAAATCGTCTCCAGCCACCACGACGGCCCCCAGGGTGTCATCCAGGGCTTCGACCCCGCCGTCGGCTGGAAGGACCTGGCCGAAGCTGCATTCGCCATTAATGGCGGTGCCATTTGGGTCGCCACGAATACCGACCTGACCATCCCGCGGGCCGAGGGCATAGCCCCGGGCAACGGTGCCCTGGTCGAGGCCGTCGCAGCCGCCACCAAGGCCAAGCCGCTGGTGGCGGGCAAGCCCGAGCCACTGCTCTTCCGCCGCGCGGCCGAAACCTTCCAGGCCACCCGACCGCTGGTTGTGGGGGACCGGCTCGATACGGACATCCTTGGCGGAAACAACGCCGCATTCAACACCGCGCTGGTGCTTACCGGAGTCGACACGGTGCGCACGGCCCTGGCCGCCCGCACTGCCGAACGCCCCGATTATCTCCTTGCCGACCTCTCCGGGCTCTACGAGCCTTACCCGGTTGTTGAGGTCACCGGGTTCGGCGTCCGTTGCGGATCCGCCATGGCCTCGGTCAACGGCGACACAATCACCATCGATGGCGATGAAGCCGACCTGGATTCCTGGCGTGCGGCATGTGCGGCCTGGTGGCTCGCCCACCCGCGGCAGGAACACGCCGTGGAACCTAAGCTGAGCTTTTCCCAAATCGTCGGCATCAAGCCATAGGCTCGATGATGATGATGAGCAGCAACCACACCCCACTTCCCAACATCGGCCCCGGCGCAGCGGTCCCCGGGCCACGCCCGGCCGCCCCCGCTGAATCACGCGCATCGACGACAGACCTCGAAATCCTGGAAACCCTGGCATCGACCCCCGTTGCCGAGCACCTGGCCATCTTCGAGGAGCTGCAGGCGTCGTTGACCGCCGATCTGGATGCCACCTCGCAGGAGCAGGCATGAGCCGCCTCGACCAGGAACTGGTCACCAGGTCCCTGGCCCGTTCGCGCACCGAGGCTGCCCGGCTGATCACCGAGCAACGGGTGCTGGTCGATGGCTTGATTGCCGCCAAGGCGGCAAAAAACGTCGACGAAACCTCCGCGATCACCGTCCGCGCCCCCGAGGGCGAGGAATTCGTGAGTCGCGCCGGGCACAAGCTGGCCGGTGCACTGGCCGAGTTTTCACCCATCGAGGTCGCCGGGAAACGTTGCCTTGACGCCGGGGCTTCGACCGGCGGATTCACCGACGTGCTGCTGCGCCGCGGTGCTGACCATGTCGAGGCCGTCGACGTTGGACACGGCCAGCTCGTCCCCGAGCTGCGGGCAGACGCCCGCGTCCACGTCCACGAGGGCATGAACGTCCGCTACCTGGATCCCGCGGACATCGGCGGAACCGTGTCCCTGGTCGTGGCCGACCTGTCCTTTATCTCGCTGACCATGGTCATGAATGCCCTGGCCAGGGCCACGGAGCCCAACGGCGACCTGGTCCTCATGGTCAAGCCCCAATTCGAGATCGGCCGCGAGCAGCTGTCCCGCACCGGGGTGGTCAGCAGCCCGACCCAGCGGCGCAAGGCGGTGGACGCCGTGATGTCCTGCGCGCACGACTCCGGACTGGCCGTTAAGGGGCTGGCCCGCAGCCCGCTCCCGGGCCAGGACGGCAATGTCGAGTTCTTCCTGTGGCTGGGCAAGGACACCGGACACAATCCAGGGGCTTTTGCACATCCCCGCGTCGGGACCGACGCCTGGCCGGACGTTGACTATTCTTAGACTGGTGGCATCTGAATCGATGTCCTAACCTTCGGTCCGCCGAGGAAGGAACTCATGCGCAGGATTTTGGTCCTCACCCACACCGGACGATACGATGCCCTGTCAGCAGCCGTGGACACCTGTTCCCGGCTGCGGGATGCCGGACTCATCCCGGTGATGCGGCGCCTGGAAATGCAGGCAGTGCGCAACACCGCGGAGGGCGAGGACCTCGAGGTTGAGATCCTCGACGAAGACACCAGCCTCGAGAACATTGACCTGGGGGTTGTGCTGGGCGGCGACGGCAGCGTGCTGCGGGCCGCCGAACTGGTCCGCAACGCCGGGGTCCCGCTGCTCGGGGTCAACCTGGGGCACGTAGGGTTCCTGGCGGAAAGCGAACGCACCGCCCTGCAGGAAACCGTGCAGTGGATCGTTGAGAGCCGCTTCACCGTCGAGGAACGCATGACCATCGACGTGCAGGTCTGGCTGGACAACCGCCGGATCGCCCACACCTGGGCGCTGAACGAGGCTGCCATCGAAAAGGCCAACCGCGAACGCATGATCGAAGTGGTCATGGAGGTCGACGGCCGCCCGCTAAGCACCTTCGGCTGTGACGGCGTGGTCATGGCCACCCCGACCGGCTCCACCGCCTACGCGTTTTCCGCCGGGGGACCGGTGGTCTGGCCCGAGGTCGAGGCGCTGGTGATGGTGCCGATCAGCGCCCACGCGCTCTTCGCCAAGCCGCTGGTCGTGGCCCCCACCTCCGTCCTGGCCATTGAGATCCTGACCCGCACCGATGCCGGGGCCGTGCTCTGGTGCGACGGCCGGCGCTCCATCGAGCTGCCGCCGGGCGCCCGAATCGAAGTCACCCGCTCCACCAAGCCGGTGCGCCTGGCGCGGGTGAACCAGACCCCGTTCTCCGAGCGGCTGGTCAACAAGTTCGAACTACCCATCCACGGCTGGCGCGGTCCGGTGGAACCCGGCGAACGCGAGACCGCCACGACCGCGCTGCCGGTCATCACCCCGGCGATGCAGGTCATCGAGCCGCGCCACCACGCGCCCAAGCCCGAACCGGAAACCCTCGCGGACAAAGATCATCGGAGGCAACTGTGATACAGGAAATACGCATCAGCGACCTGGGTGTCATCTCCCAGGCGACCCTGCCGCTGGGCCCGGGCTTCAGCGTCGTCACCGGCGAAACCGGTGCCGGCAAGACCATGGTCATCACCGCGCTCGGGCTGCTGCTCGGACGCCGCGCCGACGCCGGGGCCGTGCGCCACGGCGCCAAGCAGGCAGTGGCGGATGCGACGCTTGTGCTGCCCGCCGCCAGCAAGGTCCTGGACCGCGCCGAGGAAGCCGGCGCCCTGGTCGAACGCTATGAGGACCAGGCCGAACTGATCATCACCCGCACCCTGTCCGCCGAGGGACGCAGCCGCGCCTCCGTGGGCGGACGTGCGGCCCCGGTGGGAGTACTCGTGGAACTGGGCGAGGACCTGATCGCCATCCACGGACAGACCGACCAGTTGCGGCTCAAGGGAGCCGCGGCGCAGCGCGCCTCGCTGGACAAGTTTGCCGGCGCCCCGCTGGCCAAGCTGCTGGCCACCTACCAGGAGACCTTCGACAAGTGGGGCGGTGCCACCGCAGAGCTGGAGGAACTCGTCGCGGCATCCCGCGAACGCATCCGCGAGGCCGAGTCGCTGCAGGCGGCCCTGGAGGAAATCGACGCCGTCGACCCGCAGCCGGCCGAAGACGTGGACCTGAAGCACCAGTCGCTGAAGCTTTCAAACATCGAGTCGTTGCGTTCCAACGCCAACCTCGCCCACGAGTCGCTCAACAGCGAGGACTATGAGGCTCCCAGCGTCATCTCCTTGGTAGAGATCGCCAGGCATGCCCTGGAGCAGGTCGCCGCCGACGACGCGGACATCAAGTCCCTCTCCGAGCGACTCAACGAGATCGGCATCCTTGCCGCGGAGGTGTCGACCGACCTGGCCGCCTACCTCTCCGACCTGGACACTGAGGGTCCCGAGCAGCTTGCGGCGCTCGAGGAACGCCGCGCCGACCTGAACCGGCTGATCCGCAAGTATGCGCCGGACATCGACGAAGTGATCGCCTGGGCCAACACCTCTCGCGCGCGTCTGGCCGAGATCCAGGGCGACGACGGCCGCATCGAGGAGCTGCGTGCCGAAACCGAGGCGCTGCGCCTTGAGGTCGCCGACCTGGCTGCCAAGCTCTCGAAGCTGCGTGCCAAGGCGGCCAAGGACCTGGCAGCCCGGGTCACCGCCGAGCTCGCGGCCCTCGCCATGCCCGACGCGAAGTTCGTGGTCGAGCTCGAGAAACTCGCCGAACCCAACCGCTTCGGCATCGATGCGATCACCATGCTGCTGCAGCCCCACGCCGGGTCCTCCCCGCGGCCACTGGGCAAGGGGGCCTCGGGCGGCGAGCTCTCCCGGGTGATGCTGGCCATCGAGGTGGTCTTGGCTGCCGTGGACCCCGTTCCGACGTTCGTCTTCGACGAGGTGGACGCCGGCGTCGGCGGCAAGGCGGCCGTCGAGATCGGCAAGCGCCTGGCCATGCTGGCCAAGCACGTCCAGGTGATAGTTGTCACCCACCTGCCGCAGGTGGCAGCCTACGCCGACAGGCATGTCCGGGTCATCAAATCCTCAAATGCCAAGGCCGCCGACGGTGCGGGATTCACCGCCAGCGACGTGGTACTCCTGGACGAAGCCGAGCGCGTGCGCGAATTGGCGCGGATGCTGGCCGGCCAGGAAGACTCCAGCACAGCCCAGGCCCATGCCGAGGAATTGCTCGGCGAGGCGCAGCTGCTTGTGAGTTCGCTTTCCTGAACCCCGGATTCCGCCTGCCGCTTCCGGCAAGGCTGTAGAGTCTTTCCCAACCGTCCAACAACGAAAAGGTGATAGGGTAGAACCCCGTGGTGCAACGTAATCTTTCTCGTGATTCCCGGTCGTCTGAAACGACAAAGCATATCTTCGTCACTGGTGGCGTGGCCTCGTCCCTCGGAAAGGGATTGACGGCTTCCAGCCTCGGTCACCTTCTTCGCGCACGTGGTCTCTCCGTCACCATGCAGAAGCTAGACCCGTATCTCAATGTGGATCCGGGCACAATGAACCCCTTCCAGCACGGTGAAGTCTTTGTCACCGATGACGGCGCCGAAACCGATCTCGACATCGGACACTACGAGCGCTTCCTGGACGAAAACCTCACCGGCATGGCCAACGTGACAACCGGCCAGGTCTACTCCGAGGTCATCGAGAAGGAACGCCGCGGCGACTATCTCGGCGACACGGTGCAGGTCATCCCGCACATCACCGACGAAATCAAGCGCCGCATGCGCTTGCCGGCCACCGAGCCGGGCAAGGGCAAGAAGGCCCCGGACGTGATCATCACCGAAATCGGCGGCACCGTTGGCGACATCGAGTCCCAGCCGTTCCTCGAATCGGCGCGCCAGGTCCGCCAGGACATAGGCCGCGGCAATGTCTTCTTCGTCCACGTCTCCCTGGTGCCCTACATCGGCCCCAGCCAGGAACTGAAGACCAAGCCGACCCAGCACTCCGTGGCGGCGCTGCGCTCCATCGGCATCCAGCCCGACGCCCTGGTGATCCGCTCCGACCGGGATATCCCGGACGAGATGCGCGTGAAGATCGGCCGCACCTGTGACGTCGATCCGGAAGCAGTGATCAACTGCGCCGACGCTCCGAGCATCTACGACATCCCCGTCGTGCTGCACGCACAGGGCCTGGACGCGTACATCGTCCAGCACCTGGGCATGAAGTTCAAGGACGTGAACTGGTCCAAGTGGAACAGGCTCCTTGACGCCGTCCACAACCCCAAGCACCACCTGGAAATTGCGCTGGTGGGCAAGTACATTGACCTGCCCGACGCCTACCTCTCGGTCACCGAGGCGCTGCGCGCCGGCGGCTTCGCCAACAAGGCCAAGGTCCAGATCCGCTGGGTTCCCTCCGACGACTGCTCCACCACCGAAGGCGCCAAGAAGGCGCTTGCCGGCGTTGACGCCATTTGCGTGCCCGGAGGCTTCGGCATCCGCGGCCTGGAAGGCAAGCTCGGTGCCCTGAAGTTCGCCCGCGAAACCGGACTGCCGACCCTGGGCCTGTGCCTGGGCCTGCAGTCGATGGTCATCGAGTACGCACGGAACGTCGTGGGACTCGCAGACGCCTCGTCCACCGAGTTCGAACCGAATTCCACGCACCCGGTCATCGCGACGATGGCTGAGCAGCTGCACATTGTCGACGGCAAGGGCGACCTGGGCGGCACCATGCGCCTGGGCCTCTACGACGCGATCCTCACCGAGGGCTCCGTGATCGCCGAGACCTACGGCAAGACCGCCGTCGCCGAACGCCACCGCCACCGCTACGAGGTCAACAACGCCTACCGCGCCCAGATCGCGGAGGCTGGCTTGGTCTTCTCCGGCACCTCGCCGGACGGCAAGCTGGTCGAGTTCGTGGAATTGCCCAAGGACGTGCACCCGTACTACGTCTCCACGCAGGCCCACCCGGAGCTCTCCAGCCGTCCCACCCGCCCGCACCCGCTCTTTGCAGGGCTGGTCAAGGCCGGGTTGGCACACCAGAAGGCCGGCAAGTAACACCATGGCAACAAAAGACGGCGAGGCGCTGGGCGATTCGTTCAGCCCTCGCCGCCTGCTTAAGTCCGAGACCGTCTACGACGGGCGCATCTGGGACGTAGTGCAGGACACCTTTGAATTCGCGCCCGATGCCGCACCGCTGGTGCGGGACTACATCGAACACCCCGGGGCCGTTGCGGTGCTGGTGCTCAACGATGCCGACGAGGTGCTGATGATCAACCAGTACCGCCACCCGGTGCGCATGAACCTGTGGGAAATCCCCGCCGGGCTCATGGACATCGAGGACGAGGCGCCGCACCTTGCCGCCGCACGCGAACTTGCCGAGGAAGCCGACCTGGTCGCCGAGGACTGGGCCGTGCTGGTCGACCTGTTCCTTTCCCCCGGATCATCCTCGGAGGCGATCCGCATCTATCTGGCCCGCAACGCCCACGCGGTCCCTGAGCATGAACGCCACGAACGCACCGACGAGGAAGCCGACATGGAACTTGCCTGGGTTCCCCTGGACGAAGCCGTTGCCGGCGTCCTGGGCGGGCGGATCCACAACCCTTCCGCGGTTGCAGGCCTATTGGCGGCCGTCGCGGCACGCGCGGACGGATACGCATCGCTGCGCCCGGTCGACACCTCGTTCGAAGCCCACCCGCGACTGCGCTCCAACGAGCCAAGGCTCTAGGGGAGCGGCGAAATGTCTTCCGACACGATTGGGCCAGCCACGATCCGGTTGACCCCTGTCGGTTCGGTCCCGGCCACCATCCGGCTGACACCCGTCGAGCCGGCACCTGCCGCTCCGCCGACACCTGCCGCTCCGCCGGCACCTGCCGCTCCGCCGGCACCTGCAGCTCCGCCGGCACCTGCCGGACCAGACCCGGCAACCTTGCCCATGGGCAAGCACCTGGCGACCTACCTGCAGCATCTGGCCGTGGAACGCGGCATGGCCAAGAACACCGTCAGCGCCTATCGCCGGGACCTGTACCGCTACGTTTCCTTTCTGCACACCCAGGACGTGCACGAACCGTCCCAGGTGACCCTGGGCCACCTGACCTCCTTCGCGCAGGCCGTGCGCGACGGTGCCGACGGAGCTGCGCCCCTGAGCGCACGCTCGGCGGCGCGTACCATCGTCGCGGTGCGCGGGGTGCACAAGTTCTGGGAACTCGAGGGGCAGGCACCCACCAACCCCGCCGTCGACCTGCACCCGCCGGCACCCGGGCGCCGCCTGCCCAAGGCCATCAGCGTCGAGCAGGTGACCGCGATCCTGGATTCGGTCTCCATCGAGACCTCGGCGGGCCTGCGCGACAAGGCCATCCTCGAATTCCTCTACTCCACCGGCGCCCGCATCTCGGAGGCAGTGGGCTTGGATGTCGATGACCTGCACCTGGAACGCCCGGCCAGCGGGCCGGCGGTGGTGCGGCTCTTCGGCAAGGGCTCAAAGGAACGCATCGTGCCGCTGGGCTCCTACGCCATCGACGCACTGAACGCATACCTGGTCCGCGGGCGCCCCGAGCTCGTGGCGAAGGGCAAGGGCACTGCCGCCCTCTTCCTGAACCAGCGCGGCGGACGGCTCTCGCGCCAATCCGCCTGGTCGGTGCTCACCAAGGCCGCCGAACGCGCGGGCATCGAACAAGACGTCTCCCCGCACACCCTGCGCCATTCCTTCGCCACCCACCTGCTCGAGGGCGGTGCCGACGTGCGCGTGGTCCAGGAGCTGCTGGGCCATGCCTCGGTGACCACGACCCAGGTCTACACCCTGGTCACGGCCGATACGCTGCGTGAAATCTACGCGGCAGCCCACCCGCGGGCCCACAACTAAGGAAAAGAGCCGCCAGCCATGGAGCATGCATCAACGCAAACCCCCACCCGGGTCGTGTTGTGCCTGCCGGTGGAGCACGGGGCAAACGGCACCCAGGTGCTGCTGGGGCTGAAACAGCGCGGGTTCGGTGCCGGACGGGTCGTTGCCCCGGGGGGAAAGATCGAGCCGGGGGAGAGCCCCGAGGCCGCCGCGGTGCGCGAGCTGGTCGAGGAAACCTCGCTGGTCGCCGACATTGATTCGCTGCTGCCCGCAGCCCGGGTCTACTTCCGCTTCCCCGCGAACCCCGCCGCTGACATGGACTGCACCATCTACCTCACCTCGGCTTTCACCGGCATGGCCATGCCCTCGGCGGAGCTTGCCCCGGAATGGCATCGGGTGGAGAACCTGCCGTTGGAACGGATGTGGGACGATTCCGCGCTGTGGCTGGGGCGGATCCTGTCCGGTGAACGTTTCGACGCCCTGGTGCGCCTTGCCGCCGACAACGAATCGGTGGACGGCTTTTCCACCGTCAACTGGCCGGGAAATGGAATTCCCGCCGCTGATGCAACCGAAGCCGACTTCCCGGACATTACCTAGGCATAAGGGAGCATCCGACATCGGGTGCCGTGAGGGGGAGGGAACCCGTGGGAGCGAGAACCGCGTTGCATGTGGAAGAACTGCACCGGCAGTACTCCCAGCGCGTTTACGGATACGTGTACCGGCGCACCAGCGATGTGCAGTCCGCCCAGCAGATCACCAACGACGTTTTCCGCATCGCCTGGCAGCACCAGAAGGGGCCGTCGGAAGATGTGTTGCCGTGGCTGCTGGTGACAGCGCGGAACCTGGTCGCCAATGAATACAGGGCACAACGCCGCCAACGCAACCTCGTCGAGAAGCTGGGCAGCAGTGAACTGGCCCGCCGCCCGCAGCCGGAGAACGATCCCGGTGCCGCGGTCCGCGAAGTCCTGAACACCTTGCGCCCGCAGGAACGCGAAATCCTCATGCTCGCCTATTGGGATTCACTGAGCCTGGCCGAAATCGCGGCCATTCTCGATTGCTCGCCCGACTCGGCCAAGTCCCGGCTTTTCAGGGCGCGCAAGGCCTTCTCGAAGAAGGCACCGAACCAGATGTTGAAGGGTGGAACCTCAAATGGACAACATTGAACAGCTCCTGCGAGACGCCGACCCGCGCATGCACCGGGACTCCGCCGGGCCCCTTCCCCTGGACCTGGAAGAACCACGCCCGGTCTTTACCCAGCAAAAGGTGCGCGAAACACCCAAGCAGCGGCGCTCCTGGCGCCCCGTGGCAGTGGGCGGGATGCTCACCGCCGCAGCGGTGGCCGCGGTGATCGTCTGGTCGCCGTGGAACGCCCCGCTTCCGGACCCGCTACCGGCCATAACACCCACGCCAAGCCCCACGGCCCCCGTGCCGTCGGAAACCGGCGCGGCCGATCCGACCTCACAACCGGAATCATTGCAGTTGCCCAACGAACTGTTCCCCGCCTACGACGGCGCGCACTTCGCCGACGACGAGGCCTGCAGTGCCCTGTCGCTGCCCGAGATGCAGTTCGCCGACGCCAACGGCAAGCTCAGCAATCCGGGACTGGACGCCGAATCCTTCGCGCTCATTGGTTGCCTGGAGGGATTCGCGGCCTTCACGCCGTCGGATCGGTATCGCACCGAGCTTAACGTCGACGACGTTTCCGGTGGCATGCTGATAGCCAAGTGGGATCCTGAAGCGGGACACTGGGTCAGTTCGCCCCTGAAGATCGCCGAGGACGGCGTGGAGGTGCACCAGGAACACCTCAGCTGGCCCCTGCTGCGTGGCTACACCTACGAAGCGGATGAAACACCCGAGCAACGCATGGACCGGGCCATCAAGGACCAGAAAATACCCAGGCAGGTCGCCGCGACGCTCTTCGGGCCGAATGTGCCTTCGTGGATGGAAGCCGAGAACGGGGCCGAACACGTCGCCTACGGCAACTCCGTCCTGGAAGTCACCCACCCGTCATGGAGCATGTACGAAAACATGCGCGACGAGGACGGCAAGGCCATGGATCCTGCCACGGCGGATCCACGGGTCGCGGCAACCTACCAGTTGATGTTCTTCGATGCGCACGGCAAGGCCGTCTTCAACCTCGGTCTCTTCCCCGACGACCGTCCCGGCCAGGACGGTTCCGAAAGCTGCGGCGACCCGGAGGGGACCTACACGCTGCACGGCCTGAACCCCACCTCCGTGGAGGTCGACGAGGGGAAGCTGGGCCTGGGCCTGGTCACCCAGACCGACGTCTTCGGGATCGAGCGATCCGTGGTCTCGCTGGTCCCGGTCGACAGCGCCACGGAGGGCAAGCTCTGCGACCTGGCCACCACCTTCCACCACCGAGGCAAGATGGTCCAATCGGACGCCTGGACCGGACCCATGGGGTTCAAGGACGCGGCCGAGCGCGACGCTTACCAGGAATCCAGCGAGTACCTGCGGGCCATCGAGGTTGCCGAGTCGTTGAGACTCACGTAGGCACAGGCACAGGCACAGGCACGAACAAGAAAGCGAGGGAGCTGGCCGGCACCCATTTTGGGTCCCGGCCAACTCCCTCGCAACGTGCTGCGGTCCCGAATGATTACAGCGCGCGCTGCTCCGGGCCGTTGTATTCGGACAGCGGGCGGATCAGCGCGTTGGACGCGCGCTGTTCCATGATGTGTGCTGTCCAACCCGTGATGCGCGAGGCAATGAAGATCGGGGTGAACATCTCGGTGTCGAAGCCCATCAGGTGGTAGGTTGGGCCGGCCGGGTAATCGAGGTTCGGCTTGATGGCCTTGGCCTCGTCCATGGCCGCTTCGAGTCCGTCATACAGCCCGAGCATTTCGCTACGGCCGTAGTAGGCGATCATCTTGTCCAGCGCAGCCTTCATGGTCGGAACGCGGGAATCGCCGTGCTTGTAGACACGGTGGCCGAAGCCCATGACCTTTTTCTTGGCGGCCAGGGCCTCCTCCATCCACGTCTTGGCACGGGCCGCGGCATCCTGGCGGGATTCGTTCTTGTCGATGCCGATCTCGTGGAAGGTGTGCATCACTGCCTCGTTGGCGCCGCCGTGCAGCGGCCCCTTCAACGCGCCGATGGCCGCGGTGACGGCCGAGTGCAGGTCCGAGAGCGTGGAGGTGACCACACGGGCGGTGAACGTCGAGGCATTGAACGAGTGCTCCGCGTAGAGGACCATCGAAACGCGGAACGCGTCGACCACCTCCGGTGCGGCCTCTTCGCCGAAGGTCATCCACAGGAAGTTCTGCGAATAATCCAGGTCCTCGCGTGGGTCGATGACGCCCAGGCCGCGGCGGCGGCGCTGGTCGTAGGCGACAACTGCAGGGAACGCGGCAAAGAGTTCCTTGGCCTTGATGAGTTCGGCCTCGGGGGAGGAATCGTCGGCCAGTGCGTGGTTGGCGCCGATGACCGAGACCGCCGTGCGGCCCACGTCCATCGGGTGGCAATCCAGCGGCAGCAGGTCGATGGCGGCCTTGACGTTGGCGGCCAGGGCGCGCCCTGCCCGCTCGGCGGCGACGAAGTCGGTGAGCTCGATTTCAGTGGGCAGCTCGCCGGTCCACAGCAGCAGGGCCACTTCCTCGAAGCTCTTCCTGGCGGCCAGGTCCTGGACCGGGTATCCACGGTAGAGCAGCGAATTCGTCTCCGGATTTACCTTGGAGACCGCCGTGTAGTCGACGACGACGCCGGCGAGGCCCTTCTTGATCTCAGTTTCAGTCATCACTTCGCTCCTGATTCCTACAGATTCGCGTTGTTTGAGTGGATATCCAGATCCGGGACCTGGAAATTGAAGATCCCGGTGTCGAAGCGGTTGTACGCCTCGTAGTCAACCAGCTCGTAGAGACGCGCACGCGTCAACATTGAATCTACCCGAGACTCCTGGGTTCCGTCGGCGGCAATCACATCCAGGACGCGTTCCGCCTCTCCCATGGCGCTGCGCAGCAGCGTCACCGGGTAGATGACCATGGCCACGCCGACATCCGCCAGTTGCTGGCGGGTGAAGAGGTCGGACTTGCCGAACTCCGTCATGTTCGCCAGTACCGGGACGTCGACTGCCTTGCAGACTGCCTCGAACTCGGAAATGTCCTTCATGGCCTCCGGGAAGATGGCATCCGCGCCGGCATCCACCAGGGCCTTGGCGCGGTTGATTGCTGCATCGAGTCCCTCCACGGCGCGCACGTCGGTGCGGGCCATGATCAGGAAGTTCGAATCGCGGCGGGCATCCGCCGCCGCGGCGATGCGCTTGACCATGGTGTCCAGGTCCACGACGTTCTTGCCGTCGAGGTGGCCGCAGCGCTTGGGGTTGAACTGGTCCTCGATGTGGCAGCCGGCCAACCCCGCATGCTCGAGTTCCTGGATGCTGCGGGCCACGTTCATTGGCTCGCCGAATCCGGTGTCCGCATCGACCAACGAGGGCAGGTCTGTCATCCGGGCGATCTGCCCGGCACGGGTGGCCACCTCGGTGAGCGTGGTCAGCCCGATGTCCGGAAGGCCAAGGTCATTGGCCAACACGGCACCGGAGATGTAGACGCCGTCGAAGCCCTTTTCCTCGATCAACCGGGCCGAGAGCGGGTTGAAGGCCCCGGGGAACTGGCGTGCGGTTCCCGGAACGAGCATCTCGCGCAGTGCCGCGCGCTTCTGCTCCGGGGTGGTGGTGGAGTACAACATGTTAGAACAGTCCCTTCGGGGCTGCCGCGAGGTCGATGACGCCCGGGGCTGCAACGATGTTCAGCTGGTCGAGCTCGCCGGCTCCCAGTTTCTCCAGGTTTTCCGCGGCTGCAATGAACCGGTCGATTTCGTCTTCCTCGACCAGGCCGGTGGCCAGGGTGCGGAACTTGTTGATGTACTGCTCGCGGGCGAACGGCCGGGCTCCCAGCGGGTGGGCGTCGGCCACGGCGATCTCGTCGGTGATGACGGTGCCGTCGGCCAGGGTGATGACCACCGAGCCGCCGAAGGCCTTCTCGTTGATGTCCAGCGAGTGGTAGCGGCGGGTCCACTCCTTGTCTTCCTCGGTGGTGACCTTGTTCCACAGTTCCACGGTGTCGGCACGTCCCGCCCGCTCCGGGGAGTAGGAGTCCACGTGGTGCCAGGCGCCGTCCTGCAGGGCGACGGTGAAGATGTACGGGATCGAGTGGTCAAGGGTTTCGCGCGAGGCGGTCGGATCGTACTTCTGCGGGTCGTTGGCGCCGGAGCCGATCACGTAGTGCGTGTGGTGGGAAGTCTTGATCAGGACCGAGGCGACGTTCTTGGCGTCGGCGGCTTCCGGGTGTTCGCGGTTGAGCTTGCGGGCCAGGTCGATCCAGGCCTGTGCCTGGTACTCGGCCGAGTGCTCCTTGGTGTAGGTGTCCAGGATGGCGCGCTTGGCTTCGCCGGCCTCCGGAAGCGGAACCTCGTAGGCCGCGTCCGGCCCGTCCAGCAGCCAGGCGATGACGCCGTCTTCGCCTTCGTAAATCGGCACCGGGGAGGTCTGGCCGCGCATGGCGCGGTCCGCTGCCTCGACGGCCATCTTGCCGGCGAAGGCAGGTGCGTGGGCCTTCCAGGTGGAGATCTCGCCCTTGCGCGACTGGCGGGTGGCGGTGGTGGTGTGCAGGCCCTGGCCCACGGCCTGGAAAATGGTTTCGACATCCAGGCCGAGCAGGGTGCCGATGCCGGCGGAGGCCGACGGGCCCAGGTGTGCCACGTGGTCGATCTTGTGCTTGTGCAGGCAGATCGCCTTGACCAGGTCGACCTGGATCTCGTAGCCGGTGGCGATGCCGCGGATCAGGTCCTTGCCCGAAGCTCCGGTGTGCTGTGCCACCGCAAGGATCGGCGGGATGTTGTCGCCCGGGTGGGAGTACTCGGCGGCCAGGAAGGTGTCGTGGTAGTCGAGCTCGCGCACCGCCACGCCGTTGGCCCAGGCTGCCCATTCGGGGGACACCTTCTCGGTGATGCCGAAGACCGAGGCACCCTTGCCGCCGGTGGACGGGGCATGGGTCAGGGCCTGGGCACGTGCTGCAACGATCGGACCGCGGTTCAGCGAGGCAATGGCAACGGAGGCGTTGTCGATGATGCGGTTGATGATCATCTCGGTGACCTCTGCGGTGACCTCTACCGGGTCGGCTGCAACGGTAGCGATCTTGTGCGCGAGCTGATCCTCGCGGGCAAGGTTTTCTTCACTGCGGTACACGCGTACGGGGTGGTTGATCATGGGGTGTCCTCTCGGGGTCCAGCATGGGTTTTGATGTGTTCAAGACTGTGGTGCAGGTGCAATTGGGTGGCCGCCGCGGCGACCTCCGGGTTTCGGGCCGCGATGGCCTCGGCGATCGCCGCGTGTTCAAGCGCGGACCTCGCCAGTCTTTCGGGGTCGTCCTGGGCCAGGCGGCGGACCCGGGCCAGATGGACCCGCAGGGAGCGCAGGGCCTGCTCGATATAGGGGTTGCCCACTGCGGCATCGATGCAGCTGTCGAGTTCCCCGGCCAACAGGTAGTAAGCCTCGCGGCTTTCGGGACCGGTGGAGCGTCCCGCCTCCAGGAAGCGGGAGCGCAGCGACGCAAAGGTGGCCGGCTCGGCTTTTCGCGCCGCAATGCGGGCGGATTCGACCTCGAGGGCGCGGCGCAGGTCGAAAAGGTCGTCAACGTGCTCGCTTGAGACGTCGGAGACCACGGCACCGCGGCCGCGCTGCTGCACTGCCAGCCCGTCGGCGACCAGCCGGGCCAGGGCCTCACGCAGCGGGGTGCGTGAAACACCCAGGCGTTCGGCCTGTTCAACCTCGCCCAGCACGGCACCGGGACGCAACCGCCATTCGACGATGTCCGTTCGCAGTGCCTCATAAGCCTTGTCGCTTGCCCTCATGCCATCAATTGTATACAGAAAAGCCACAAAGTCACGCGAAGGACGAGAATTTATTCGAAAATATTGCGTTCGTGTATACATTAATCTTGAAATTGTGTGGCGGGAGTCATATGCTCGGTGGGACCCGATCAAGTACCTGATACGAATGGATGGACGGTTCGCATGGCACCGACCTACGCGCAGACCTTTGCCGAAGCCAAGAGCGACCCTGCAGCCTTTTGGCTCAATGCGGCCGCATCAATCGACTGGGAGCAACCGCCCACCGCCGGACTGGATGAGAGCCGCGCGCCGATCTATGCGTGGTACCCCGACGGGGTCCTCAACGTTTGCCACAACGCCCTGGACCGCCACGTTGCGGCGGGCCGCGGGGAGAACACCGCACTGGTCTACGACTCCGCGGTCCTGGGCATCCAGGAACGCTTCAGCTACGCCGAGCTGCTGGCCAAGGTCGAGACGTTTGCAGGTGTCCTGCGGGATGCGGGGATCGGGGTCGGTGACCGGGTGCTGATCTACCTCCCGATGATTCCGCAGGCACACATCGCCATGCTGGCCTGCGCCCGCATCGGCGCGGTGCACTCGGTGGTCTTCGGCGGCTTCGCCCCCAAGGAACTGGCCGCACGCATCGACGACGCGACCCCGGCCGCCATCGTCACCGCGACCGGCGGCATCGAGCCCTCGCGCCGCATCGAATACCTGCCCGCCGTCGCCGAGGCCATCGGGATGGCCGGCCATAAGGTTTCCACCGTCATCGTCCACCACCGTGACGGCTTCGCGCACCAGCGCTCCGAGTTCGCCGGCTCCGCCGGCACCTGGCACGACTGGGACGAGTTGGCCGCGCTCGCCGAACCCGCCGCCGCGGTTCCGGTGCCCGCCACCCACCCCCTCTACATCCTCTACACCTCCGGGACCACCGGCGCCCCCAAGGGCGTGGTGCGCGATTCCGGTGGCTACGCGGTGGCCATGGACTGGTCGATGCGCAACATCTACGGCGTTGGACCGGGCTCCACCATGCTCACCGCCTCCGACGTCGGCTGGGTGGTCGGGCACTCCTACATCGTCTACGGCCCGTTGATCGCCGGGGCCACCACGGTCCTCTACGAAGGCAAGCCCGTGGGAACCCCCGACGCCGGGGCCTTCTGGCGGCTCATTCAGGACCACAAGGTGGATACGTTCTTCACCGCCCCGACCGCGCTGCGCGCGATCCGCAAGGCCGACCCCGCCGCCGAGCTGATGGCCGGCTACGACCTCTCCAGCCTCAGGAACTTCTTCGTGGCGGGGGAGCGGCTGGACCCCGACACCTACGCCTGGGCCGGGGAAAAGCTCGGGGTGCCGGTGGTGGACAACTGGTGGCAGACCGAGACCGGCTGGCCCATTGCCTCGAACTGCGTGGGCCTTGAGGTGCTGGAGCCCAAGGCCGGCTCTCCCACTGTCCCGGTGCCCGGGTACGACGTGCGGATCCTGGACGGGCTCGGCGCCGAGGTGGAGGCGGGCGAAGAGGGCAACATCGCCATCAAGCTCCCGCTGCCCCCGGGCACCTTGGCCACGCTGTGGGGCAACGACCAGCGCTTCATCGAAACCTATCTTGAGCATTTCCCCGGCTACTACGCCACGGGGGACTCCGGCTATCTCGATGCCGACGGCTACCTCTTTGTCATGGGCCGCACCGACGACGTCATCAACGTCTCCGGGCACCGGCTCTCCACCGGCGCCATGGAACAGGTGCTGGGCTCCCATCCTGCAGTTGCGGAATGTGCGGTCATCGGGGTCGCCGACGAGCTCAAGGGCCAGCGCCCCAGCGGATACGTGGTGCTCAAGAGCGGGGCAGGGATCTCCGAGGAGGAGCTGGCCGGGGAACTTGTCGCGATGGTACGGGCGCACATCGGACCTGTCGCGGACTTCCGCGAGGTCCGCATCGTCGCGGCGCTGCCCAAGACCCGCTCGGGCAAGATCCTGCGCAAGACCATGCGGCAGATCGCCGACGGCAAGCCCTACGCGGTGCCCTCCACCATCGAGGACCCGGCGGTCATCGAGGAACTCATCCCGTTCCTGCGCCCGGCGGGCCGGTAGTCCAGGGGCGGCCTACGCCTTGGGGCGCCAGCTGTATTCGTACTCCGGGCGCCCCCGGGTCCCGTGCCGCGGGGCCTTGGCGGCCTGCCCGGTCTCTGCCAGGTGCTCCAGGTAGCGACGTGCGGTGACGCGGGAGAGATCCAGCAATTCTGATACCTCGGTGGCCGAGAGTGCCGCGCTCGCCGAGCGAAGGGCCTCGGCGATGGCGCCGAGGGTCTCGGTGATCAGCCCCTTGGGCAGCGGGGCCGGGCCGACCGAACGCAGAGCGGCAAAGGCGTTGTCGATCGACTCCTGGGAGGCCGACTGGCCGGTGGTGCCCAGGTTGAAGCGGAACATCCGGTAGTTTTCGAGTTTCTCGGAAAATGCGGCAAAGCCGAAGGGCTTGATCAGGTATTGGGTCACGCCCGCGGAGATGGCGGTGCGCACCACGTTCAGGTCCCGGATCGCGGTGATCGCGATGATGTCCACGGTGTTGCCGCGTCCGCGCACCCGACGGGCCACGTCCAATCCGTGCAAGTCCGGCAGGTTCATGTCCAGCAGCACCAGGTCGATGGGCGTGCCGGCCTCCTGAGCCGCATCCAGGGCTGCGAAGGCCTCGTTGCCGCTGTGCGCAATCGCGTGCACCTCGAAGCCGGGGACGCGGCCGACGAACTTGGCATGCGCAGCGGCGGTCGTGGCCTCGTCGTCAACCACGAGAACGCGGAGCAATCTGTGCGGATCCATGTACCTGTGCTTCCTGGGGGTCGTGGTGTGGGGCGGACAAGGGGGCGGGCGCCGGCGGCTTAGGGCGCGGAACGCGCCGGCCGGGAGAGCGGCAGCGTCACGGTGAAAATGGCCCCGGCATCATTATCCACTTCCAGGGACCCTCCCAGGCGTGCCACCGCCTGGCGGACCAGGGCCAACCCCAGCCCGCGCGATCCGCTGCCCGAGGCCACCGGCTTGGAGGAAACGCCCAGCCGGAAGTACTCGTCCAGCAAATCCGGGTCGACGCCAGGCCCGGAATCGGCGATCGAGACCACCACGGATTCCTCGTCTGCGGCGAAGTCGGCCCAGACGCGGCGCTGCTCCGACCCGGCCGCGGCATCGAAGGCGTTGTCCAGCAGGTTCCCGGTGATCGTCACCAGGTCCCTGGCATCCAGCGCGCCGGCGGGCAGCCGGCCCGAGGCTGACATGGTCAGCGTGATGCCGCGTTCGTGGGCCTGCGCGGCCTTGCCCACCAGCAGCGAGGTCAGGTACGGCTCGTCGACGGCCTGCACGAACTCGTCGGTGAGCCGCTGGGACTCCTGCCTGTCCGCCACCGCGAACTCCAGCGCCTCGCGCTCGCGCCCCAGCTCGATCAGCGTGGCCACGGTGTGCAGCCGGTTGGCGTGTTCGTGGGTCTGGGCGCGCAGCGCCTCGGTGAGCGTGGTGAGGGACTCGAGCTGGCCGGTCAGCGCCTGGACCTCGGTGTGGTCGCGCAGCGTCGCCACCGTGCCCAGCGAGCTCTCCACCTGCTTGCGGCGCAGCGTCCAGCGCACCCGTGCCCCGGGATCCGAATCGGGCTGCTCGGCGTTCTGCTGGGAAATCACCAGCACCCGGTTCTGGGTCAGGTGGATCTCGTCGGTGGCGCGCCGGCCCGAGGCAAAGAGCTCGGCAACCGTCTCGGGCAGGCCCACCTGCGTCACCGGCAGCGGGCGCAGCGAACCAGCGGGCGGCAGGCCCAGCAGCTGGGCGGCCTGGTCGTTGTAGAGCACCAGCCGGCCCTTGGCATCGACCAGGACCAGCCCCTCGCGCAGCGAATGCAGCGCGGAAAAGTAGTAGGCGTAGAGCCGGCGCAATTCCTCCGGGCCGTAGCCCAGGGTGGCGCGGTGCAGGTAGCGGGACAGCGCATAGGTGAACACGCCCCCGAGGCCCACCGCCAGCAGCCCCACCAGCAGCGTGGCGGGAATGATGGCTGCCTGGGTGACACTGAGGGACTGCAGGGTCACGCCCACCGAGACCATCGCGATCACGTTTCCGCCGGGGTCGCGGATCGGGGCGATGGCGCGCACCGAGGGGCCCAGGGTGCCGGGGTAGTCCTCCACCTGGCTGGCCCCGGCCAGGGCCCGCTCGACGCTGCCCACGTACTTGCGCCCGATCTCGCTTGGTGTGGGGTGGGTGTAGCGGGTGCGGTCGGTGTCCATGACGGTCACGAAATCCACCTGGGCGTGTTCCAGGATTTGCGCCGCAAAGGGTTGCAGTGCCGCCGACGGGTCGGGAAGCTGCACCCCGTCGATCACGAACGGATCGTGCGACAGCGTCTCGGCGACAGACAGCACCCGCTTGGCGGCGAAATCGTGTGCCTGGGCGCGGGCATTGAGGTAGCCCGCGGCGCTGACCACCGACACCACCAGTGCCACCAGCGCCAGCTGCGCGACGAAGATGCGGGCGGCCAGCGAATACGGGCCGCGGCCGCGCGGATGCGCTGCGGGGGAGCGGCGATCGGCTGTTGGCATGGGCGGCTTCCCCCTCTTCGTGTGGTTCCTCGGTGGCGCACAACGCGCACCTCAAGGGTGGCACGTCAACAAACCGGCCATGACCATTATGAACACAAGAGAGATCTCGATCACTCCGGGCCCCACCATGGATGAAGAGCTCACGGCGCATCCAATCGCCGCCACCCCACACCGCAGCAACATTTTCCAGAAGGAGCCATCATGGCAACGACGCCGGCATCGAGCGGAGTCCTGGACCGGGACCCCATCGGGAACCAGGAACCACCGCGCAAGAAGGACCGCACCCACTGGCTGTACATCATGGTGATCGTTGCCGTGGTCGCCGGCGCCACCATCGGCCTGGTGGCCCCGGACCTCGGCAAGGCGCTCAAGCCGCTGGGCACCGGCTTCGTCGCCCTGATCAAGATGATCATTGCACCTGTCATCTTCTGCACCATCGTGCTGGGCATCGGCTCGATCGCCAAGGCCGCCACGGTCGGCAAGGTCGGCGGGCTCGCGCTGCTCTACTTCATCACCATGTCCACCTTCGCCCTGGCCATCGGCCTGTTCGTCGGCAACCTGGTCCACCCGGGCTCCGGCCTGCAGCTGCAGCCCTATGAGGGTGCCGCCGGCGGAGCCGAAAACGCCACCGTCAAGTTCCTGCTTGAGCTGATCCCGGGCGACATCCCGGTGCTGCCGACCCTGGTCCTGGCACTCTTCGTGGGCTTCGCCCTGCAGTCCATGGGCAAGAGCGGCGAGCCGGTGCTCGGTGCCATCAAGAACATCCAGGCCGTGGTCTTCCGCCTGATGATGATGATCATGTGGGCCGCCCCGATCGGCGCCTTCGGCGCCATCGCCGCGGTCGTCGGCGCCACCGGCTGGGCGGCCATCGGCTCCATGGCCATCCTCATGGGTGCCTTCTACATCACCTGCGCCCTGTTCATCATCGTGATCCTCGGCTCGCTGCTGCGCGCCGTGACCGGCCTGAACATCTTCGCCTTGATGAAGTACCTGGCCCGCGAATACCTGCTGATCTTCTCCACCTCATCCTCCGAGTCCGCCCTGCCGCGCCTGATCGCCAAGATGGAACACGCCGGGGTCTCCAAGCCGGTCGTGGGCATCACGGTTCCCACCGGCTACTCCTTCAACCTCGACGGCACCGCGATCTACCTGACCATGAGCGCATTGTTCGTTTCCACCGCCATGGGCATGCCGATGAACATCGGCGAGCAGATCTCCCTGCTGGTCTTCATGATCGTCGCCTCCAAGGGCGCCGCCGGGGTCACCGGCGCCGGCCTGGCAACGCTGGCGGCCGGACTGCAGTCGCACCGCCCGGAACTGCTTGACGGCATGGGCGTGATCGTGGGCATCGACAAGTTCATGTCCGAGGCCCGCGCACTGACCAACTTCACCGGAAACGCGGTCGCCACGCTGCTGATCGGCAAGTGGACCAAGGAGATCGACATGGAGCAGGCGCGCTCGGTGCTTGCCGGGGACCGTCCCTTCGACGAGCTCTCGCTGACCGCCAACGAGCACTAATCCGGCGCCGCTTGTCCGCGGCACCTGCCACCAGCGCCAGGGACCCCCGAATCCGGGGCCCTGGCGCTGGTGCGTCCGGCACCGAACCCAACGTTGGACTTCAACTTCAAGGTAAAGGCTCGCCGTGACGCCGATTGGGCAAAGGCCGGTGCACAACCTATACCCTTGAAACAAGTAGTCAACCAGATCGCACAACGAACGGAAGCGTGGTTCATACCGTGAGCGAGGAACAGGGCAGCAAGGCGCGAGGCGTGGGGTTGCTCAAGGAGCCCACCCCCATGGGGCCCACCGGGCGCCCGATGACGATTTTCCCCGAACCGCAGCCACTGGAATCCCACGGCCCGGCCCGCGTGATCGCCATGGTCAACCAAAAGGGCGGCGTCGGCAAGACGACCTCCACCATCAACCTCGCGGCGGCCCTGGCCGAATACGGGCGCAAGGTGCTGTTGGTCGACTTCGACCCGCAGGGCGCCCTGTCCGCAGGCTTCGGCACCAACCCGCACGAACTCGACGTCACCGTCTACAACGTGCTGATGGACCGCAAGACCGAGATCCGCGACGCCATCCTGGGCACGGATGTCGAGAACGTCGACCTGCTGCCGGCCAACATCGACCTCTCCGCCGCCGAGGTGCAGCTGGTCAACGAAGTCGCCCGCGAACAGGTCCTGGAACGTGCCCTGCGCTCGGTGACCGACGACTACGACATCGTGCTCATCGACTGCCAGCCCTCGCTGGGCCTGCTGACCGTCAACGCGCTGACGGCCGCCCACGGCGTGATCATCCCGCTGACCGCCGAGTTCTTCGCACTGCGTGCCGTGGCCCTGCTGGTGGAGACCATCGAGAAGGTCCAGGACCGGCTGAACCCCGCCCTGGCCATCGACGGCGTGCTGGCCACCATGTACGACCCGCGCACGCTGCACGGCCGCGAGGTCGTCGGCCGGCTGGTCGAGGCCTTCGGGGACACCGTCTTCGAGACGGTCATCCGCCGGACCATCAAGTTCGCCGACGCCAACGTTGCTGCCGAACCCATCACCAGCTACGCCACCACGCACCCGGGTGCCGAGGCCTACCGCCAGCTCGCCAGGGAATTGATCTCCCGCGGCGGCGCCCCGTAATGACGGCACCCGCCGCCGAAACCACCGCCACCGGCAGAGTCGTCCCAGACGATTCGGCCGGTGGCTTTCGGGTTTCGCTGGAAAACTTTTCCGGCCCCTTCGACCTGCTGCTCTCGCTGATCGCCAAGCGCGAAATGGATATCACCCAGATCGCCATGGCAGAGGTCACCGACGAATTCATCGCCTACCTGAAGCTGCTCCAGGCCCGGCCGGGGTCCAAGGCGCTGGATGAGACCACCGAATTCCTGGTCATCGCCTCCACGCTGCTTGACCTGAAGGCGGCACGCCTGCTGCCGGGCAGCGAGATGGAAAACGACGAGGACATGGCCCTGCTCGAGGCCCGCGACCTGCTCTTCGCCCGGCTGCTGCAGTACAAGGCGTTCAAGCACGCCGCCGGCTGGATCGCCGGGAAGCTGCACGAGGAAGCCGCGAGCTTCCCGCGGCAGGCGGGCCTGGAGGCACACTTCGCCGCGCTGCTTCCCGAACTGGTCTTCAAGACCAGCCCCGAGGCGCTGGCGCAGCTGGCCGCCGCAGCCCTGGCCCCCAAGGCACCGGCACCCACCGAGGTCGGGACCGGGCACCTGCACGGCGGCACCGTTTCGGTGCGCGAGCAGGCAGGCATCCTGGCGGCACTGCTGAAGGAACACCGCTCGCTGAGCTTCACCGCACTGGTCGCCGACGCGGCAAGCCACCTGGAGGTCGTGGCGCGTTTCCTGGCGTTGCTGGAAATGTATCGCGAACGGGTCATCGCCTTTTCCCAGGATGCGCCGTTGGATGCGCTGAACGTGCGCTGGCTTGAACCCGATGCGGACTGGGACCCGGCCGCGCTGAAAGAGGAATACGAACCCGTGGCCGCTGAACCGTCCGAGACATCCACCACGCCGGCACCAGACCCGCAGGGGGAAAATCCATGAACCACACCGCCACACCTGCCGCCGGGGGGCATCCCGAAGCCGCCGGCTCGGCAGTCGACGCATTGCCCGGGGGGCTGGAAGCCGGCATCGAGGCGGTGCTGATGGTGATCGACGAGCCCATCGCCGCCGGCCACCTGGCGCAGGTGCTGGAGGTCAGTGAGGAACGCGTCACAGCGGCCCTTGAAAAGCTGCGGGCACAGTATGATGGTGGGGATACACCACGCGGTTTTGAGCTGCGTGAATTGGCCGGCGGCTGGCGCATCTTCTCCCGACGTGATTTTGCTCCCTTCGTTTCACGCTTCGTCATCGACGGCCAAACGGCAAGACTTACCCAGGCAGCGCTGGAGACTTTGGCAGTGATCGCCTACCGGCAACCGGTTTCCCGCGGCAGGATCGCGGCGATTCGCGGGGTCAACGTCGATTCGGTGGTGCGCACACTCCTGACGCGCGGGCTGATCCACGAAGCACCCGACGACGGTGAAAGTGGTGCCACGTTGTATCAGACCACCTCGTACTTTCTGGAAAGATTGGGATTGGGCAGCGTTTCCGAGCTGCCCAGGCTCTCCCCGCATCTTCCCGGAGTGGGTGACATCGACGACTATGACGTTGATTCGCCCTGGCAATAGGCGAACCACGAAACAACATAAGGACAGATCATGAACCAGGGATCCCGCCCAGGCCGCGGCAACCAGCGCCCACAAGGCTCCGGCTCCGGCAACGGCCGCGGCCGAGGAGCAACCGGTGCTGGCCGTTCCAACCAAAATCCACGCTCGTCCAACCCGCGCTCGGGCTCCGAAGGCGGCAACGAGTCATCTGCCGGTTCCTGGTCCAAGGCACACGGCGGACCCAAGCAGTCCAAGAAGTCGGGTGCCCCGGGCAAGAAGAAGTACACCGGCCCCCAGGCCTTCGGCAAGGAACGCTTCGGCAAGAACCTCGGCCCGGTCAACACCGAGCGCACCAAGCCCACGCAGCGGGCCCAGGCAGCCGCCGCGCACTCCGATCTCGAGGGCGTGCGCCTGCAGAAGGTCATGGCCAACGCGGGTGTGGCATCGCGCCGCGTCTGTGAGGAAATGATCGCCAACGGCCGCGTCGAGGTCAACGGCGTGCTGATCACCGAGGCAGGCATCCGCATCGACCCCGAGCGCGACACCGTGCACGTGGACGGCATGCGCCTGCAGCTGAACGCCGACATGCGCTACTTCGTCTTCAACAAGCCGCGCAACGTCGTCTCCACCATGGAAGACCCCGAGGGCCGCAAGTGCATCTCGGACTTCATCCGCAAGAAGGGCCAGGAGCGACTCTTCCACGTCGGCCGCCTCGACTACCAGACCGAGGGCCTGCTGATCCTGACCAACGACGGCGAGGCCGCCAACCGGCTGGCCCACCCGTCCTACGAGGTCCCCAAGACCTACCTGGTGCAGGTCCGCGGACCGATGGCCGCCGGCATCGGCGCGCAGATGAAGAAGGGCATCAAGCTCGAGGACGGCTGGCAGTCGGTCGATTCCTTCAAGCTGGTCGACTCCACCCCGGGCCACGTGCTCGTGGAGGTCATCCTGCACTCGGGCCGCAACCGCATCGTCCGCCGCCTCTTCGAGGAGGTCGGCCACCCGGTGACCCGCCTGGTCCGCGTCCAGGTCGGCCCGATCCGCCTGGGCGACCAGAAGCAGGGCACCATCCGGCCGCTGGGCAACCAGGAAGTCGGGCACCTGCTGGCAATGGTGGGGATGTAGCCACATGCCCACCACGCACCTGGCCGGACCGATTCTGGTCATCGGCACCGGGCTGCTGGGCACCAGCGTCGGGCTGGGGTTGAGCCAGCGCGGACTGAACGTCTGGCTTGCCGACCCCTCGCCCAGCGCACAAACCGTCGCGCAGGACATCGGCGCGGGCACCATTCACGTCCCCGGACGCCCGCTGGCACCCGAACTGGTTGTCGTCGGGGCCCCGCCGGACGTCACCGCCGCGGTCGTGGCGCAGGCCCTGGTCGACTTCCCGATGTCCACCGTGGTGGACATCGCCTCCGTCAAGGGCTCGATCCTCGATGCCGTGCGGAAGGATCCGCGCATCACCGAGGAACACCTGGGCCGCTACGTGGGCACGCACCCGATGGCCGGGCGCGAACGTTCCGGCCCGGCATCAGCCCGCGGCGAGCTGTTCACCTCCATGCCGTGGGTCGTCTGCGCCCATGCCGGATCGCGCGGCGACTCGGTGAAGACCGCCGAGGCGCTGGCCATCGACCTGGGGGCCACCGTCGCGCGCATGAACGCGGCCGAGCACGACGCCTCGGTCGCGTTGATCTCGCACTTCCCGCAGGTGGCCTCCTCGCTGATTGCCTCCCGGTTGCTGAACGCGCCGGGGCATTCGCTCGCGCTTGCCGGGAACGGGTTGCGCGACACCACCCGGATCGCGGCTTCGGACCCGAAGCTGTGGATCCAGATCCTCAGCCACAATGCCGGCGCCCTGGTGCCGATCCTGCGTGGCATGCAAGAGGACCTTCAGCGGCTTGTCGCCACGCTCGAGGATCCCTCGGCCCCCGGTGCGCTGCTAGACCTCGCCCAGCTGATGGGGGAGGGCAACGCCGGGCAGGCCCGGATCCCTGGCAAGCACGGCGCCCCGCCGCAGGCCTTCGCACTGGTCACCGTCGCGGTCAAGGACAAGCCCGGACAGGTTGCCAGGCTGTTGGCCGACGTCGGGAACGCCGGGATCAACATGGAAGACCTGCGGATGGAACACTCCGCCGGGCACCAGGTCGGCCTGGTAGACATCTCCGTCATCCCCGGACGCCGGGAAGAATTGATCACGGTGCTCAGTGCACTTGGATGGAAGGTAGTGCAGTAATGCGGAAAATCACGGTTGCAGTCGACGGCCCCTCGGGGTCCGGCAAGTCCTCGGTATCCAAGGAAACGGCGCGCCGCCTGGGCGCCGCCTACCTCGACACCGGCGCAATGTACCGCGCGGTGACCTGGCACGCGCTGGATGCCGGCACGGACCTCACCGACGCCGAGGCGGTTGCCGCCGCGGTCAAGGCGGCCGACCTGTTCATCTCCACCGATCCCGACGTGGAACGCGTCACCATCCACGGCACCGACGTGACCGAGGCGATCCGCGAACCGTTCGTCTCCGAGGCCGTATCGGCGGTGGCCACCAACCTTGCCGCCCGGGCCGAGCTGGTCGCCCGGCAGCGGGCCATCATTGCCGCGCACGAACGCATCGTGGCCGAGGGCCGGGACATCACCACCGTGGTGGCCCCGGACGCCGACGCCCGCATCCTGCTCACCGCCTCCGAGGAGGCGCGCCTGCGCCGCCGCGGACTGCAGCTTGGCGGAACCCAGTCGGACGCCGAGCTGCAGGCACAGGTGCTCGTCCGCGACGCCAAGGACTCGACGGTGGTGGACTTCCACGTCGCCGCGGACGGAGTGGCCACCGTGGACTCCTCGGAGATGGACTTCGAGCAAACGGTGACAGCCGTGCTCGAGGCCATCAAGGCCCAGGCCGACTAATAGAACCTCCCGATCCGCCGCCGGCGGATCACCACCCCCGCCCCGGTGCACAGCCAATGCTGCGCGCCAAGGCGGGGTACATGCTTGAATTGATACCGGCTTCCGCGTTTGGTGGAGGCACGCAACGCAAAGGAACCACACCATGAGTGAGAGCCTGCTTCCGGACGAGGGCGCCGAGTACGTCCCGTTCAACAACGAGGACCACATCGCCGACCGCCTGGCCGAAATCAGCGACGAGGATGCCGACGCACGCGCCACCGCGCTGCTGGCCGGCCTCGATGACTACGACCTGGACCCGGAAGACGCCGAACTGCTGGCGCACCTGGGCGATGACTTCGACGACGACGCCGACGAGATCATCCCGCCGGTGCTGGCCATCATCGGGCGACCCAACGTGGGCAAGTCCACGCTGGTCAACCGCATCCTGGGCCGCCGCGAGGCAGTGGTGGAGGACGTCCCGGGCGTGACCCGCGACCGCGTGTCCTACCAGGCCGAATGGGCCGGCCGCAACTTCACCGTCGTCGACACCGGCGGCTGGGAGCACGACGCCAAGGGCATCCACGCCCGCGTGGCCGAGCAGGCCGAGGTCGCCGCCGACATCGCCGACGTCATCCTCTTCGTCGTTGACTCCCGCGTCGGCGCGACCGCCACCGACGAGGCAGTGGTCAAGATGCTGCGCCGGAAGAAGAAGCCGGTCCTGCTGGTCGCCAACAAGGTCGACGACGCCAACCAGGAAGCCGACGCGTCGTTCCTCTGGGGCCTTGGCTTCGGCCAGCCCTGGCCGGTCTCTGCCCTGCACGGCCGCGGCGCGGCCGACCTGCTTGATGCCGTGGTGGCCAAGCTTCCCGAGTACTCCGCCTTCGGCGGGATCATCCCGCGCGGCGGCCCGCGCCGCATTGCGCTGGTCGGCCGCCCGAACGTGGGCAAGTCCTCGCTGCTGAACAAGATGGCCGGCTCCGAGCGCGTGGTCGTTGACACCCTGGCCGGCACCACCCGCGACCCTGTCGACGAGCTCGTCGAACTCGGCGACGAGGTCTGGCGCTTCGTTGACACCGCTGGAATCCGCCGCCGCCAGCACATGGCACAGGGCTCTGACTACTACGCCTCGCTGCGCACCCAGGCCGCCTTGGAAAAGGCCGAGGTCGCCGTCGTGCTGCTGGCAGTCGACGAGGTCCTTTCGGAGCAGGATGTCCGCATCCTGCAGATGACCATCGACTCGGGCCGTGCCCTGGTGCTTGCGTTCAACAAGTGGGACCTGATGGACGATGACCGCCGCCGCTACCTGGAGCGCGAGATCGAGACCGATCTGGCGCACGTGGAGTGGGCACCTCGCGTGAACATCTCGGCCAAGACCGGCTGGCACAAGGACAGGCTCGTTCCCGCCCTGCACACGGCCCTGGAATCCTGGGACAAGCGCATCTCCACCGGTAAGCTCAACACCTTCCTGGGCGAGCTTGTGGCGGCGCACCCGCACCCCCTGCGCGGAGGCAAGCAGCCGCGTATTCTCTTCGGCACCCAGGCCTCTTCGCGTCCGCCGCGATTTGTGCTGTTCACCACAGGTTTCCTGGATCCAGGGTACCGCCGATTCATTACCCGCAGGCTTCGCGAGACCTTTGGCTTCGAGGGAACCCCCATTGAAGTGTCGATGCGGGTGCGCGAAAAGCGCCAGCGTTCGAAGTAGCCCAAAAAATAGGGTAGGGTAATCACGGAGCTTTTCGCAGACGGCACCTTCACGAGAGTGAGGGAGAACGGCTGCGAAAGCAACCGGGCTATGGCGCAGCTTGGTAGCGCGCCTGACTGGGGGTCAGGAGGCCGTGGGTTCGAATCCCGCTAGCCCGACCGGTTAGAACCCCGGCAGTTCAACGAAGTAGCGTTGAACTGCCGGGGTTTTTCCATGTCTCGGTGACTTTCGCTGTTCGTCCCTGGCATTGTGCGACTTCGATAATTGCCGGAGCCTCGACGCGGGAGGATGAGTCGTTCAGGCGCTTGTGAAGCTGACAGCCAAAAGCCGTGGACACGCCGTCTTGCGAACAGGCTTTCACCAGCCTATTGGGGGACGGCGGGTAAAAGACGCCCCCAAGCCAAAACCGGCTCAACGCATGAATGAGCCCCACCTGATAGACCGGTGGGGCTCATTTGCGATGTGGACCTTGGGGGAATCCGCATCGCGGACATGGGTACGTCCGGCGGCCATTGGGGATCCGCCAATAGCGTTCACTGAAAGCTATTGACCAAGACTAAGGTGAAGACGTTGGCCATGTCTAGGGTCGCGGCGAATTGTCCCGGGACTTTCTCTCGGGTGGGTGCGGTAGTGGTTCGCCTGTGAAATGCCCTGCCGGGAGTTGGCCGCACTCCGCAGATGGCGCGTGTCACCTCTTAACCCCCCTGGCGCCCTGTTGAGGCTGCCCGTCCGTGTGGGGGCGGGCAAATGGGGCAGTTCGACCCCGCCCTGTTCAAAGGGCAAGGATCGGGCAGACGCCAACGGCGCCCCGCCAAGCCTCACGCCGGATGGGCGGAGACGCTCGGAGAGGCGCCGCTATATGCCGTCAGGCGGCACAGGGTGTCAGTTGGTGGACTTGCGATGCTCGGGGTGCTCCTTCGGCGACCAGGCCACGGGCCGGGAATCGTCCCGGCTCGATTCGGCAGCCGGGGCGGAAGGCTCGGCGTCCCGTAGTGCGGCCTGGGTCTTCATGTCTGATTTCATGGCCTTCATCTTCTTGCCACGGGAATGCCACAGGTGCCAGAACGCGGCGATGCCCAGGAAAAGCACCAGGGCTGCTCCCGCACCGCCAATGGACCACGACGGGAAATATGTGGCGCTGATGTCGATCATGGACCTGGCTTTGGCGGCAGCACTGGATGAATTCGCGTAGATGCTCAATGTCAGCAAGTTCGGAATCGCGAGCAGGATAGCGACTATGACAATCACTGTCTTCCACGGCCATGACACCTTTTTGTACCGGGCCTGCCAGACAATGAGCAGGGGAACGAAGGTGAAGACAAAGCCATACACGAGTCCAAGGATGATTCCGCTGCTCAGTGACCCCTGGGTTTGATTGCCGATATTCGTGGCCCACCAAACGGGCAGGAACAGGCGGACGACAAGGTAGACGATCGCCAGCAGCACGACCCCTGCTACGCCCAGCCCAATCCGCAGGCCCCATCGGGGCTTGGGCTCGGCCTGCTGGGTGGCCACCGTGGGTGACTGGTCTATTTTCTCGAAATCAGGCATGCCTGCATCCTCCCATGCCGACCGCGCAACTGTGGAGATTAACTGCCTGGTTATTCACGAAAACCGACCGGTGGCTAGTAGGCTAATCTGGTGATAGGACGATTGCCCCATTTTGGGGCCGGGCAACGTCCACAGGGAATTATGAGAAAGATTTTTGGAGGACCGGAAATGGCTGAAGCTCAGGTGCCTAACCAGCAGCACGAGTCGTCTACCGAAACAACGGGAATTGCCTTGCCGCCGGTAACGCGTGAACCAGTTGTCTTCTACGGTCTGAGTGTTGAAGAACGCGCCGCCGTCTCCGCGCTGCCGGAAGGCTCCGCATTGTTGATCGCGCACTCCGGACCGAACCAGGGAGCACGCTTCCTGCTGGACCAGGATATGACCCAGGCAGGACGCCATCCGGACGCCGGCGTGTTCCTTGATGACGTGACTGTCTCGCGAAAGCATGCAAAATTCATTCGTGATGCTTCAGGATTCAGCGTGGTCGACAGTGGTTCGTTGAACGGAACCTACGTCAACAACGACCGGGTGGATTCGGTGCGCCTTGCCAACGGCTCGGAGGTGCAGATCGGAAAATTCCGACTGACCTTCTATAACGCACTGCCCAACAACCCGGCCAACATCCGCGACTAAGCAGGACATCGTAGTGAACCAGGCAGCCCGAAACCCGCGACTGGCAGTTGTTGCCGGCGATACCCAGCGCGCCGTTGCGCTCAATATCGGCGAGGTCCTTTCGGAGCTTCATGATGAGTTTCCGCAGGTCACGGCGTCGAAAATCCGTTTTCTCGAGGAAAAGGGACTGCTGACCCCGCAACGCACCTCGGCGGGTTACCGCAAGTACCTGCCCGACGACGTCGGCCGACTGCGCTTCATCCTGGGCCTGCAACGCGACCAGTACCTGCCACTGAAGGTCATCAAGGACTACCTGGACGCGGTAGACCGAGGCGAACGGCCGGACCAGTTGCCCGGCGGGCACACCCTGGCACCGCGAAGCATCAGCGAACAGATGACCCAGGACCTGGCTGCCCGCACCCGCCCGGTGACCAAGTCCGAATTGCAGGGGCTGTGTGGCGCCAGCCCTGAGCTGGTCAATGACCTCCTGGCCTTTGGCATGATCGCGTCGGAAAACGAGCGTTTCGATGAGCATGCGCAGAAGATTGCCGCGGCTTCAGCTGCGCTTGCGGCGCACGGCATCGAGCCGCGCCACTTGCGGGCCTTCCGCGCAGCGGCCGATCGCGAAGTGGGATTGGTGGAACGTGTCGTGGCTCCGCACATGAGCCGCGGAGATGTGGCGTCGCGTGCCAGGGCGGCGGAGACCGCCCGCGAAATAAGCGATGCCTGCATGGCATTGCATGGTGCCCTGGTCAACGGTGCCATCGCCAAGTTGGACCACTAGGCCGGACAAACGGTCACTGCAAGTTGCAGCGACCCGGGTTAAGGAGCGAACCATGCAAGAACTTGAAGTTGTGGGAGTTCGCATAGAGCTTCCCTCCAACCAGCCCCTTGTCCTGCTCAAGGAAGCCAATACCCAACGCCACCTGCCCATTTGGATTGGTGCCCCCGAGGCATCAGCCATCGCCATGTTCCAGCAGGGCATCATCCCGCCGCGTCCGCTGACCCACGACTTGATGATTTCGACCCTGCAGGCGTTGCACGCGCCGTTGGTGAGAGTGGAGATCGTCTCGGTCCTCAACGCCGTATTCACCGCGGAGCTGGTCTTTGCCGACGACGTGCGCGTCGACGCCAGGTCCTCCGACGCCATCGCCCTGGCACTCCGGGCGGAATGCCCGATACTGTGTGACGACCAGGTGCTAGACGAGGCCTCCGTCATGGTTTCGGAGGACGCCGAAGTCGCCGAGGGGGAGGAGGACCAGGTGCGTGAGTTCCGTGAATTCCTCAACGAGGTCGAGCCGGAAGATTTCGATAAATAGACGACCGTCCGCGACACGCCTCAAGTTAAGCTTGAAGGTCTTTGACGCAGCCCCAATGTAGTCGTACCGTCGAAGCATAAGTTCCCAAGGTTTGCCGTCCTCGGATTTCGGTTTCACTCGCAACGGAGTCGTTCCACACCCGGCAGCCCTCTTTCCCGCACGGGGATGCTTGAGCAAGGAGATTCCAATGAATCCCACGGACGACCAACACGCGGCCTCACCGGCGCACGCCGCGTCCCTTCGCAATACCCAAGGACTCCTCTTCACCGAGGACCTGCCGGTCCTCGACGAGGACGCCGGTTACCGGGGCCCCATTGTCTGCAAGGCGGCAGGCATCACCTACCGCCAGCTCGACTACTGGGCCCGTACGGGTCTGGTGGAACCAGCCGTGCGCGGTGCCAAGGGCTCGGGATCCCAGCGCCTCTATGGCTTTCGCGACATCCTGGTGCTCAAGGTCGTCAAACGGCTGCTGGACACCGGCGTATCCCTGCAACAGATCCGGACTGCCGTCGGTCACCTTCGCGAGCGCGGGGTGGAAGACCTTGCCCAGATCACCTTGATGAGTGACGGGGCCTCGGTATATGAGTGCACGTCCGCAGACGAAGTGATTGACCTGGTCCAAGGGGGACAAGGCGTGTTCGGCATCGCCGTCGGGCGAGTGTGGCGTGAGGTCGAGGGATCCCTGTCGCAGCTGCCCAGTGAGCGTGCCACTGACTTCCCGGAGGACGAGCTGGCTCTGCGCCGCGCCGCGAAGCGCTCCGCCAGTTAGGCCCGCACCAAGACACGAATTCTTGCGGACGGGGTCGGATGCCGCCGCTGCGCCCAGGCGCAGACAGGCAGCGTCCGACCCCGTCCATTTTCATGCCCGCCTTGGGCTTGGGAGAGCCCTGGCATGGTCTAATCCGCCCATCAAAAAACCGCCCTTCGCCGACCGGACATTGGCCAGGCGATTAGCGGAGCGGTTTTTAGGATGGGGACAGTGGTTCGACGATTCGGTGAAGCGAAGGCTAGCTGCGTCCCGGCTTCACAGCGGTATCGGTGATGTTGCGCAGCAACTCGTCAAAGAGCACCGCCGTCTTCTGCGCGGGCCTGCCCGGCCACTGGTGCACCGAGTAAGCGGCTCCCTGGATCTGCTGCCAGTCCGCGAACTCGGGAAGCTCGGGGCTCAGCACGGAGGTGCCAAACATGGAACGCATTTCCGTCAGGCGGAAGCGGTGCTCGTCAGAATCCTTGCGCACTCGGTTGGCGACCACGTCGATGCGGCCGAGATCCGGCGCGTACTCCTTGCGGAACATCTCCAAGGCACGCTGCGTGCGCTCGGTACCGGCCACGGAGAACAACGAGGGTTCGGCAACCAGCAAGATGCGGTCACTGGCGCTCCATGCCATCCGCGTCAGGCCATTGAGCGATGGCGGGCAGTCTATGAGCACGAGCGCGTAACCGGAGGTCTTGGAAAGCAGCTGGGTCAGCCGGCGCAAATCGCGGGCTCGCAGGTCGGGCCGGTCGTAGATGCCGGTGTAGGCGTCGCCGACCGCGACATCCAGCACCGGGACCCGGGTCAGCGAACGCTTGGAGACGGCCTTGGACTGCCAGGAGCTGGAGACGATGTTTTCGGACAGATTCGCCTTGCGCGCGGCCTTCAGCATCCGGCCGATGGTCATCTTGCCGTCGGCGCGCACGCCCAGACCGGTGCTGGCATCGGCGTGCGGGTCCAGGTCGATCACGAGTGTGGGGATACCAGCGGCTAGGGCGGCCGAAGCGAGCCCCAATGTAACGGAGGTCTTCCCTACGCCACCTTTAAGGCTGCTAATGCTCACTACCTGCACGGAACGGACCACGCCCTTTTCTACTGTTAGTTGCTCACGTCTTAACGATTGGTTCCCTCAACATCATAATCGGCTTCTGGTTCCTTTGCCGCCACGGGTTCGAACGACCACCTGACACCACTGTTTCGTGCTTGCCGCAATCTTTTGCGATACGTGCGCCCCGTCACGGTAGTGTGTGACGTTGGGCGCCGAAACACACGTTCTGCCCCGCAAACACGAACTCAGACCCTGAAATTCGTGCGTGTCATTCATCCCTATGTCATTTCGCAGGAGCGCCATGTTTAAGAAGATCTTGGTAGCCAATCGCGGCGAGATCGCAATTCGCGCCTTCCGCGCCGGCTACGAGCTGGGCGCGAAGACTGTCGCCGTTTACCCCTACGAGGATCGCAACTCGATCCACCGCCAGAAATCCGATGAGGCCTACCGGATTGGCGAAGAGGGCCACCCGGTCCGTGCCTACCTGGACGTTGAAGAGGTGATCCGCGTCGCCAAGGAAGCCGGCGCGGATGCCATTTACCCGGGCTACGGATTCCTTTCCGAGAATCCCGACCTGTCGCGGGCTGCCGCCGAAGCGGGCATTAAGTTCATTGGCCCGGCCGCCGAGGTCCTCGAACTGGCGGGCAACAAGGTTGCAGCACTGCGCGCGGCACGCGCGGCGGGCATTCCGGTACTTGAGTCCTCGGAACCCAGTGACGACCTTGAGTACCTGACCGCCGAGGCCGACAAGATCGGGTTCCCGATCTTCGTCAAGGCAGTGGCAGGCGGCGGCGGCCGCGGCATGCGCCGCGTCGACACCCGTGACCAGCTAGCCGAATCGCTCTCGGCTGCAATGCGTGAGGCCGGAAGCGCCTTTGGCGACCCGACGGTGTTCCTGGAGCAAGCAGTCCTGCGCCCCCGCCACATCGAGGTCCAGATCCTGGCTGATGAGCACGGCAACATCGTGCACCTCTTCGAGCGTGACTGCTCGCTGCAGCGCCGCCACCAGAAGGTCATCGAAATTGCCCCGGCACCGAACCTGGACGAGAACATCCGCCAGGCGCTGTACGCCGATGCGGTGAAGTTCGCCAAGGCACTGAACTACCAGAACGCCGGAACCGTTGAGTTCCTGGTCGACACCGTGGGCGAGCGCGCCGGGCAGCACGTGTTCATCGAGATGAACCCGCGCATCCAGGTCGAGCACACCGTCACCGAGGAAATCACCGACGTCGACCTGGTGCAGGCGCAGATGCGCATTGCAGCCGGCGAGACCCTCGAGGACCTGGGCATCCGCCAGGAGGACCTGCAAATCCGCGGTGTCGCCCTGCAATCGCGCATCACCACCGAGGACCCGGCCAACGGCTTCCGCCCGGACGTGGGAACCATCACGGTTTACCGCTCTGCCGGCGGCTCGGGCGTGCGCCTGGACGGCGGCACCATCTACACCGGCGCCGAGGTCTCCCCGCACTTCGACTCGATGCTGGTCAAGCTCACCTGCCGCGGCCGCGACTTCGCCACCGCGGTGGCCAGGGCCCGCCGTGCGCTGGCCGAGTTCCGCGTCCGCGGCGTGACCACCAACATCCCGTTCCTGATGAACGTGCTCGACGACCCGGCCTTCCTGGCCGGGGAAGCCGCCACGGACTTCATCGACAAGCACCCGGAGCTCCTGGCCGGGAAGAAGTCCCAGGACCGCGGCACCAAGGCACTGGCGTTCCTGGCCGATGTCACCGTCAACCAGCCCAACGGCGCCCGCGTCGAGGGCATCGACCCGCGCAAGAAGCTTCCGGCATTCCCGGGGGACAAGTCCACCGAGCCGGAGCGCAGCCCGTTCGACGGTCCCTCGGACCAGGCACCGCCCGCCGGCTGGCGCCAGCGCCTGCTGGAACTCGGCCCGGAGGGCTTCGCCAAGGCGTTGCGCGACTCGACGGCGGTGGCCGTTACGGACACCACCTTCCGCGACGCCCACCAGTCGCTGCTGGCCACCCGCGTGCGCACCCGTGACCTGCTGGCCGCGGCACCCGCCTACGCGCACGTGATGCCACAGCTCTTCTCCATGGAGGTCTGGGGAGGCGCGACCTTCGATGTGTCGCTGCGCTTCCTGGGCGAGGACCCGTGGGAGCGCCTGGCGCTGCTGCGCGCCGAGCTGCCGAACATCCCGCTGCAGATGCTGCTGCGCGGACGCAACACCGTGGGCTACACCCCGTACCCGACCGAGGTCACCGACGCCTTCGTGAAGGAAGCGGCGGCCACCGGCATCGACATCTTCCGCATCTTCGATGCGCTGAACGACGTCTCGCAGATGGCCCCGGCCATCAAGGCGGTCCGGGAGACCGGCACCGCGGTGGCCGAGGTGGCCCTGTGCTACACCGGCAACCTGCTGGATCCGGCCGAAGACCTGTACACGCTGGATTACTACCTGAACCTGGCTCAGCAGATCGTGGACGCCGGGGCGCACATCCTGGCGATCAAGGACATGGCCGGCCTGTTGCGCCCTGCCGCGGCGGCGAAGCTTGTCACCGCCCTGCGCGAGCGCTTCGACCTGCCGGTGCACCTGCACACCCACGACACCGCCGGAGGCCAGTCGGCCACGTTGCTGGCGGCCATCAACGCCGGGGTCGACGCGGTGGACGTCGCCGCTGCATCGATGTCCGGGACCACCTCCCAGCCATCGGCCTCCGCGCTGATCGCGGCGCTGGAGAACACCGAGCGCGACACCGGCATCTCCCTGGAGGCCGCAGCTTCGCTGGAACCCTACTGGGAATCGGTGCGCACCATGTACTCACCGTTCGAATCCGGGCTTGCCGCCCCGACCGGCCGCGTCTACCGCCACGAGATCCCCGGGGGCCAGCTCTCCAACCTGCGCCAGCAGGCCATCGCGCTGGGCCTGGGCGAGCGCTTCGAGGCCATCGAGGACATGTACACCGCGGCCAACGCCATCCTGGGCCGCTTGGTCAAGGTGACCCCGTCCTCCAAGGTCGTCGGCGACCTCGCCCTGCAGCTGGTGGGCATGGGCGTGGACCCGGCCGAGTTCGAGAAGGACCCGAAGTCCTTCGACATCCCGGACTCGGTCATCCAGTTCCTCTCCGGGGAACTGGGCGATCCTCCGGGAGGCTGGCCGGAGCCGTTCCGTTCCAAGGCCCTGGAGGGCCGCGTCGTGCGCCCGCACGTCGAGGAGCTTTCGGCTGAGGACTCGGACGCGCTGAACGCAGATTCGGCCACCCGCCGCGCCACGCTGAACCGCCTGCTCTTTGCCGGCCCGACCCGCGACTTTGCCGCGAGCGTGGAGAACTACGGGGACCTGTCGGTCCTGCACACCCGCGACTACCTCTACGGCCTGGTCAAGGGCCGCGAGCACGTGGTGTCCCTGGGCAAGGGCGTGCGACTGCTGGTGATCCTGCAGTCGATCTCCGAGGCCGACGAGAAGGGCCTGCGCACCGTGACGGTGACGCTCAACGGCCAGTCCCGCCAGCTGATGGTGCGCGACGCATCGGTGGAATCCACGGTGGTTGCCGCGGAGAAGGCCGACTCGGCGAACCCCGGGCATGTTGCGGCTCCGTTCGCCGGCGCCGTCACCGCCCAGGTGGCCGTGGGCGACCGCATCGAGGTCGGCGGTACCGTCGCCACCATCGAGGCCATGAAGATGGAGGCCGGGATCACCTCCACGGTCGCCGGCACCGTGGCCCGCCTGGCGATCGCCGGCACCGCCCAGGTGCAGGGCGGGGACCTGCTGGTGGTCATCGACCCGGCATAGCCACACGGTGCCGGCCATCCCTTGGGGGGGCCGGCACCGCAAACAAGCATGAAACGCGCGCGAGGATGGACCCGCCCGCCCCGATTCCGGGGGCCTGGGACGGGTCCATCCTCACTTGCGTGTTAGGGTGCCAATTGCCAGTGGATGCACCAGCGGCAACGAACAGGCGGCGAACCTAACCCGGAACGCCGTTGGAAGGAGTGGGATCCATGGCCATCAAACGTGCAGGCTTTATTTCACGAATATTCGCGCGGCTGTCACGGTCGGCGCGGACGGAATCCGGATCCGCCGGCGACGCAGCGCCGGCCCAACCCGCCCCTGCCGGTGTACCCACAGCCACACACACAGACGCCCGGCCCGCGGCCAAAACGGGGGATGAATCGGCACAGGAAGCCCCGGCGACCGAGGCACCGGCAGTCGAAGCCCCGGCGCCCTCGGCAGCGGAGACCAACGAACCTGCCGATGCTGACGCGACCCTCCCCGCTTCCGGAGATCTTCCGGAGAACGACGCCGACTTCGACACCCACGCGGACACGGCGCCGAAGGAAGGAACGCCGGAGGCGTCCGCTTCCGCAGCATCCGAGGCCCCCGAACCCACCGCAGCCCCGGCACCGATTTCCCGCGACCACAAGGTCATCACGGTGCTCTCGCTGGTCGAGCATGCCGGCGCCGCGACACTGGCCGCAGCCCTCGAGCGCCGGACCGAGGGCAAGGGATGGCGGTTCCGGACTGCAGGTCCCGGCCTGGCCCGCGCCGCTTTTGCCGGAATGCTGGGTGACACAGATGCGCTGGTGCTCGTCTGCCCGCCGGACCCGGGCATGACCGCGGAACTGGGGGAGAAGCTGCGCTGGCTTGAGGCCAACGGCAGGCCGGACCTGCCGGCGCGCACGCTCTTCGCGATCAACATCGGAGCGGCGGAGGGTGGGGAGCTGCAGCTCCCGGCGGACCTTGACCGGCCGGTGACCCTGTTGCCCTTTGACCCGGCGTTGTCCCTCCCCGCGACGGTGTCAAGGGCCCCGCGCCGGGCGGCACGGCAGGCAATCGACCAACTTGTCCACGAAATTTCCACCATCGTTCAGGAGCACTAGGCACCCACCATGGCACATTACGACCTGGCAATCATCGGATCCGGATCCGGCAACTCGTTGATCACCGAACACTGGGACGGCAAGCAGGTGGCGATCATCGATGCCGGCACCTTCGGCGGCACCTGCCTGAACGTCGGCTGCATCCCCACCAAGATGTTCGTCTACCCGGCACAGCTGGCGGCTTCCGTCGCCGAGGCCAAGCGCCTGGGCGTGTCGATGACGTTCGAGGGGGCCGACTGGGCCGGCCTGCGGGATCGGATCTTCGGACGCATCGACTCCATTTCCGAATCCGGCAAGAACTACCGGGCCCACGAGCTGGAGAACGTCACGCTCTACACCGAGCACGTTTCCTTCATCTCGCGCAACGAGTTGAACACGGCCGGCGGTCAGAGCATCACCGCGGACAACATCGTCATCGCCACCGGATCGCGCGCGGTCCTGCCCGAGGTCCCCGGCATCGATCTGCCCGGCGTGCACACATCCGACACCGTCATGCGCCTGGACGAGCTGCCTCGGCGCATGGTGATCCTGGGCGGCGGCTACATTGCCAGCGAATTCGCAGCGGTCTTCTCCGCGTTGGGCAGCGAGGTCATCCAGGTGAATCGCTCCGGCGCCCTGATGCGCCGGCAGGACGCCGACATTTCAGCTGCCTTCACCCGGGCCGCCACCAAGCGCTGGGGCGTGGAGCTCAACGCGGCGGTGCAGGGCATCGAGAAGCACGGGGACGGACTGCTGGTCCGTCTCGAGCGTGACGGGAAGCCCCTGGAGATGGCAGCCGACGTGGTGCTGGTGGCCACCGGCCGGACGCCGAACACCGACCGGCTCGGCGTGGCCGACCTCGGGTTCGACCTGCGGGATGACGGCTCGCTGGTGGTCGACGAATACCAGCGCGTGCTGGCTTCCGGAGAACCGGTGCAGGGCATCTTCGGACTGGGCGACGCGGCGAACACCGAGCAGCTCAAGCACGTGGCCAACCGCGAGGCGCGCGTGGTGACCCACAACCTGGAGAACCCCGACGCCATGCGCCCCATGGACCGCCGGGCAGTGCCCGCAGCGGTGTTCAGCAACCCGCAGATCGCCTCCGTCGGTGCCACCGAGGCCCAGGCCCGGGCGGAGCACGGGGACGAGGCCGTGCTCTCGGTCATCCAGCCCTACGGCTCCACCGCCTACGGCTGGGCCATGGAGGACGAAGAGGGCATCGTGAAGCTGCTGGCCCGCAAGGACACCGGACTCCTGCTGGGAGCGCACATCATGGGCCATGAGGCCTCGCTGTTGATCCAGCCGCTCATCCAGGCGATGGTCAGTGGCATGTCGGTCAACACCATGGCCCGCGAGCCGTTCTGGATCCACCCGGCGCTGAGCGAGGTCGTGGAAAACGCCCTGCTTGGCCTCGGCGTGCCGGTCGGCGATTCGGACCCGTTGTAGGAGCAGCCGGGCAAGGCAAAAGACGCGCGGCTTGGAGCCCGCGTAGATGTCCTCGAGCACCGCCTCGTAGTCCTTGAGCACCTGGGCGCGCTTGATCTTCAGCGACGGGGTCAGGTGCCCCGAGTCCTCGGTGAAGTCGGTGGGCACGATGCGGAACTCCTTGATGGCCTCGGCGCGCGAGACTGCGCCGTTGGCCTTCTCCACCAGCGCGGCAATCGCGTCGCGGACCTGCGGCAGCTCTGCGGCCTGGGCCACCGTCGTCTCGGCCGGAAGGTGGTGACGCTGCAGCCAGCCCGGAAGCGCATCCGCGTCCAGGGTGATGAGCGCGGCGATGAACGGTCGGGCATCGCCGACCACGACGCACTGGGAGACCAGGGCGTCGGCACGGATCTGGTCCTCCAGCAGTGCCGGGATCACGTTCTTGCCGCTGGCGGTGACGATGATTTCCTTCTTGCGTCCGGTGATGCGAAGGAAGCCTTCCTCGTCCAGCTCGCCGATGTCCCCGGTGCGGAACCAGCCGTCGGCGAAGGTCTCCGCTTCCAGGTCCGGGCGGTTGTAGTAGCCGCGCATCACGCAGAAGCCCTTGGCCAGGATCTCGCCGTCCTCCGCGATCCGCACCGCGTTGCCGGGCAGCGGGCGCCCCACGGTGCCGATCTTCAGGTTCTTGGGGGTGTTCACCGTGATCGGGGCGGTGGTCTCGGTCAGGCCGTAGCCCTCCAGCACCGTGAGCCCGATGCCGTGGAAGAAGTGCCCCAGTCGTTCGCCCAGCGGGGCGCCGCCGGAGACCGCGTGCACGACCTTCCCACCCATCGCGGCGCGGATCTTGCCGTACAGCAGCACGTCGAAGAGCTTGTGCTTGAGCTTGAGGCCCAGCGGGACCTTGCCCTCCTGCTCGGCGCGGGAGAAGGCGATGGCGGTGTCGGCGCCGGCGTGGAAGATCTTGCCCTTGCCGGCGTCCTCGGCCTTGAGCATCGAGGAGTTGTAGACCTTCTCGAACACGCGCGGCACGGCGAGGATGAAGTTGGGCTGGAAGGACTGCAGGTCGGGCAGCAGGTTCTTCACGTCGGCGGTGTGGGCCACCTTGACCCCGCCGGCCACGGCGAGCACCGAGATGTAGCGGGCGAAGACGTGGGCCAGCGGCAGGAACATGATGGTTGCGGCGCCCGGGTAGACGACCTCGGGAAGCTCGGCGGCGGCGTTGTCGCTGAGCTCGACGAAGTTCGAGTGGGTCAGTTCGCAGCCCTTGGGCCGCCCGGTGGTGCCGGAGGTGTAGATGATGGTGGCCAGCGAGTCCAGCCCGGCGGCCGAGCGACGCTCCTCCAAGGCCGCGTCGTCAACGTCCTTGCCGGCCTCGCGCAGGGCATCGAGCCCGTTCCCGTCCATCTGCCACACATGTTCCAGCTGCTCCAGGCCTTCCTGGTGGGCGGCCTGGCGCACGACGGTCTCATGGCGCGGGGCCTCGACGACGGCGGCAACGGCGTGGGAATCGCCCAGGATCCAGGCGACCTGGCTGGGGGAGGAGGTCTCGTAGACCGGAACCGTGACGCAGCCGGCGAACCAGATGGCGAAGTCGACGAGCGTCCACTCGTAGCGGGTGCGGGCCATCAGGCCGATGCGTGCCCCCGGGGCGATGCCGGAGGCGATGAACCCCTTGGCCAGGGCGGAGGCCTCCGCCGCGAACTCCGAGGCCGGCATGTCGATCCAGGTCCCGTTCGGGCCCGGCTTGGACAGCAATGCCGGGTCGGCGGCGGACCGGGCATGGCGCAGGAGCAGGTCGGTGATGTTGGTCTGCGGCGGGTTCTCCACCAGCGGAGGGACGGCTAATTCCTGCATTTGGAGCTCCTTCGGTTCCGGGGCGGTGTTGGGCGTGCCCGCCAACCCCTCTTCCCCCATGTCACCCATCATAGTGGTTCGGGTCACACATTGTTTACTGACAGGTAACTTACGGGTATTTGGCACGCTTCGCAACAAATTCCGGCGCGGCTACACGCGGGCACCGTCGTCGCCCTCCTGCCGGTGGCGCGGCAATCGGGCGAAGAGGAACACCGCGGCGGCCACCGCCACCACGACCAGCCCGATCCACAGCGGCATGGGTGCCCGTCGCCAGAAGATCGCCAACAGCAGCAGTGCGATCGGGGCACCCGCGGCGCAGAACCAGGCCAGGGTCAACAGCGGGTTTCCCGATCCCAGGGCCGGTGGATCCTCCGGGACAAAGGAGCCTTCGTCCTCGTCGGGCAGGTCGTGGTCGCGCGGACCGGACAGCGCCGGGTGCATGCTGAAGAGCCCCGGGTCCACACCGCGTGGGGCGGCGGTGCCCGGCACCGGGGGCGCGGGGGAGTCGCCGGAAACGGGTTCCGTGGGATCGCCGGGCGTCGCCTCCAGCCGGCGGACCAGGTCTTCCCACACCGAATCGTCGGAATCGCCGGATTCGGCCGGCTCGTGCATGGGGTTGGTCATGGCTTGCTGTCTTCAACTTCCTGGAAGAACGCGATGGAACGGGCGAAGATCGACTCCGCCTCATAGTCAAGCGTGGCCACGTGGCGGCTGCGAGTCAACCGGTTCACCTCCAGGTGGACACCGGCATCGAGCCGGGCGCACAACACGTCCAGGCTGGATTCGGGCACTACGTTGTCGGTGTTTGAGCGGAACACGAGGACCGGGGCCTTGACCTGCGGCAACCGGCTGATGGTCTCCCTGAAGAGCTTGCGCAGCTCATGCACCCCCGCGACCGGGGTGCGGGCGTAGGCGTGCTCGTCTCCACCTGGCTTGGCGATGTCGTTGGCGATCCCCGCGACGGTCGGGGACAGATGGCGCAGTACCCCGGTGAAGGGCGCCAACGGGGAGGCCAGGGTCAGCCCGGGGTTCACCAGCGCGAGCCCTGCCACCGCATGGGTCGATGCCAGGTGCAGGGCCAGGGCGCCGCCCATGGAAAGCCCGGCGACGTACACGCGCCGGTGCGTGGCGGCCAGCGTCGCAAATTCCTGTCGCACGGCATCGATGATCGCGGTGTGCTTCGTGGCGGCCAGGTCCTGCCAGCGCGTGCCGTGACCGGGCAGCAGCGGCAGGCTGACGGTGTATCCGGCATCCGCGAAGGCCCCGGCCCAGGGCAGCAGTCCCGCCGGGCCGGCCGTGAATCCGTGGAGCACCAGGACGGCCGCGCCGTTTGTCCCGGCATGGTGGAACGGAGCGTTGGGGCCGGGGGCCGCTGGCGTCTCTGGCATGGGGAGCGTGCTCCTGCGAGGATCGGAGGGGGCTGGGACACCTGATTCGGACGTCACCGCGTCGTGCCAAGTGTGACCCATGGCGTAGTTTTGCCTACAGTTAGAGCCTAACCGAGAACCACGTGATCAACACCAGGTCTCCGGGCATGTCCCGGTGCGCCGCGCGCACGGTTTCTCGGTGGGTTCCCGCACCACTCTCGGCCCGGAAGGCGTTCCAAGCATGTTCTACCAATTTATGAAGCGGTTCATCGTGGGGCCGCTCGTAAACGTGTTCTTCCGCCCGTGGGTCAAGGGGCTGGAGAACATTCCTGCCTCCGGCGGCGCGATCCTGGCCAGCAACCACCTCTCGGTCTCCGACTCGATCTTCCTGCCCGTGGCCGTGAGCCGCCCGGTGATCTTCCTGGCGAAGATGGACTACTTCACCGGCAAGGGCCCCAAGGGACGGGTGACCGCCTGGTTCTTCCGGATGATCAACCAGCTGCCGATGGACCGCTCCGGCGGGGCGGCAAGCGCGAACTCCCTGGGCGCCGGGGCCCAGGCGCTTGTCGACGGAAGCCTGCTGGGCATCTACCCCGAGGGCACCCGCAGCCCCGACGGGCGCCTGTACCGCGGCAAGCTCGGGGTCGCCAAGCTCGCCCTCGAGGCCGGGGTTCCTGTTATCCCGATCGCCATGATCGGCACCGACAAGGTCCAGCCCATCGGCAAGCGCGTCCCGAACATCCGGCGCGTCGGCATGATCATCGGCGAGCCCCTGGACTTCTCCCGCTACGCCGGAATGAGCGAGGACCGCTTTGTCCAGCGCTCGGTGGTCGACGAGATCATGTACGCGATCATGCGACTCTCCGGACAGGAATACGCCGACACCTATGCCGCCACCGTCAAGGCGCAGCTGGATGCCGAACGTCGCGAGGCGGGAAAGAAGAAATAGCTTCCTCCCGCCGCAGGGCCCGCCACTGTGAACCCGTCGACTCCGAGGGTTACGCGCTGAATGCCCCGCGGACCCGGAACGCGGTTTACCCTTAGAGGGTGACTCAGCTATCTTCGACTTCCTCAATGTCCGGACGATCCCCGGCCGGTCCCGCTGCCGACCCCGCACTGGACATCTGGCGCACCCTGCCCATCGCCCAGCAGCCGACCTGGAGCGAGCACCCGCACTATGCCAAGTCCGTGTCCGAACTCGGCTCACGTCCGCCGCTGGTTTTCGCCGGCGAAGTCGACGTGCTGCGCGAGCGCCTGGCCGAGGCCGCACAGGGGCGGGCCTTCCTGCTCCAGGGCGGCGACTGCGCCGAGACCTTCGACGGCGCCACCGCCGACAAGATCTCCGCACGGGTGAAGACCATCCTGCAGATGGCAGTCGTGCTGACCTACGGCGCATCGATGCCGGTCATCAAGATGGGGCGCATGGCCGGGCAGTTCGCCAAGCCGCGTTCCTCCAACGACGAGACCCGCGACGGGGTGACCCTGCCGGCATTCCGCGGCGACATCGTCAACGGCTACGAATTCACTCCCGAGTCCCGTGCCCACGACCCGCGGCGCATGGTGGAGGCCTACAACACCTCCTCGGCCACGCTGAACCTGATCCGCGCTTTCACCCAGGGCGGCTTTGCCGACCTGCGCTCCGTGCACTCCTGGAACGCGGGCTTCATGGCCAACCCGGCGCACACCGCCTACGAGCAGCTTGCCGGCGAAATCGACCGTGCGGTGCGCTTCATGGATGCGTGCGGCGCCGACTTCGAGGCACTGAAGCGCACCGAGTTCTTCGCTTCCCACGAGGCCCTGCTGCTTGACTACGAGCGTGCGCTGACCCGCACCGACTCGCGCACCGAGCTGCCCTACGACACCTCCGGCCACTTCCTGTGGATCGGTGAGCGCACCCGCCAGCTCGACGGCGCGCACGTCGACTTCCTCTCCCGCGTGCGCAACCCCATCGGCGTCAAGCTCGGCCCGACCACCTCGCCTGAAGACGCCCTGGCGCTCATCGACAAGCTGGACCCGAACCGCGAACCGGGCCGCCTGACCTTCATCACCCGCATGGGTGCGAAGAACATCCGCGAGAAGCTGCCGAACCTGGTCGAGAAGGTCACCGCCTCCGGAGCCCAGGTCCTTTGGGTCACCGACCCGATGCACGGCAACACCGTCACCAGTGAAAACGGCTACAAGACCCGCAAGTTCGACGACGTCATGGACGAGGTCCGCGGCTTCTTCGAGGTCCACGACGCGCTGGGCACCTACCCCGGCGGCCTGCACGTGGAAATGACCGGCGACGACGTGGCCGAGTGCCTCGGCGGCGCCGACCCGATCCGCCAGGAACAGTTCGACGACCTTTACGAGTCGGTCTGCGACCCGCGACTGAACCACAAGCAGTCCCTGGAAATGGCCTTCCTGGTCTCCGGGGCACTGGCCAAGCGCGGGGTCCGCGGCTAGCCGCAACACGCACCGACCACAAGACAATGGCCGGGTTCCTTCACCCTGATACACAGGGAAAGGAACCCGGCCATTGCTGTTTTCCGCGGGTGATGGATCGCTCTGAACACCGGCAGTGACGGACGCTGAGCGATCAGAGTCAGCGGGAGCCCGGGGCTGCCGGTGCTAGACCACGACCAGCTTGACGGTCGAGCCCTCCGGAGCGCTGCCGCCCTCAGGAGTCTGGAACCTCACGGTCCCGAAGAAGCCGCCGAATTCCTCGCGAACCTCCACCTGGAATCCCAAGCCTTCTAGGATGCTGCGCGCTTCGCCGATCTGCTTGCCCTGCATGTTGGGTACCTCGATCATCCGCGGCCCGCGGGAAACCACGTATTCGACGGTGGATCCGCGCTCGACCTGGCCGCCGGAAGGCTGCTGCGAAATGATCGCACCTTCCGGCACCGAGGTGCTGTATGCCTTGCCGGAGGACTTGACCTTCAGCCCGGCCCGTTTCAGTTCGGAATCCGCCTGCTTGGGGGACATGCCGGCAAGCACCGGGACGTCGACCGGGGCCGGTCCACGGGACACTGTCAGCCCGATCTTGGTGCCGCGGCGCAGCTTTTCCCCTGTTTCCGGATCATGGCCGAGCACCACGCCCTCGGCGACTTCCTCGGAGTATTTTTTCGAGACCTTTCCGGCTGCCAGGTTAGCGGCCTTCAGGTCCTTCTCGGCCGCGGCCTGCGTGCGGCCGGTCAGGTTCGGGACGGAGAAGAGCTCGGGACCCTTGGAGACCAAAAGCTGGAGCCCTTGAAATCGGCGGATCGTTTCCCCTGCGGCGGGTTCACTTCCAACCACGAGGCCACGCTCAAGCTTGTCGTCGAATACTTCGCGGGTGCCGGCCTGGACGCCGGTCTCCGACAGGCGTTGCACCGCCTCGCTGCCGGCGATGCCGGTCAGTGTCGGAATCGTGAAGGGGGCCCCGGGGCCCATGCCAAAGAACAGGCCGACGGCGGCAACGAGTGCTGCCAGCAGTGTCAGCATGACCCCGAAGAGCCACTTGCGGCGCGTCGGGATCCGGGAATCCAGCTGGCGGGTGGGGATCTGCGCGTCTTTTCGCCACGCAATGTCGGCTGCCTTGGCGTTCTTCTTGGCCTGCCGCGCGGAAACCGGTCGCTGGGGCTGAACTTGCAGCGCCTGGGTGTGGCCCTGGTCCGCTTGCTGGGTGGCGGAGAATGAACCGGCCAGCACCTGTGTGTGGTCCGAACCGCTTGCCAGCACGGTGGTGTCGTCCGTCGAGGGAGTAGCCTCGTCGCCGGAAGCGGCTGACAACGCCATCGTGGCGGCATCGCCGGAAGCCCGGCCGGCGGCCGCGGAGTCGCGGTATTCCTGGGCCAGTGCAAGGCGGTCGTGGACAGTGGTGTGGGCGGAAGTCGCCGGCGGAATCAGGTCCTTGAGCCCGCCCAGGGTTTCGGAGCCCAGGTCGAGCTGGTTCGGAGTGAGCGAATCGTGGATCTGCTTGAGGTCGCTGAGCAGGAACGACGCGTTCTGCGGCCGGTCCTCCGGGTCCTTGTTGGTGCAATAGGCCACCAACTCGTCGATCTCCGGGGAAAGTCCGGGCACGATCGCCGAGGGCGGCGGGACGTCGTCGTTGATGTGCTTGAAGGCCAGCCCGTAGGCGCTTTCCGCGGTGAAGGGCTGGCGCCCGGTGAGCAGCTCATAGGCGATGATCCCGACGGCGTAGATGTCGCTACGCTCGTCTGACGGTTCACCCTTGGCCAACTCGGGGGAGATGTACGCAGCGGTGCCGAAGAAGTTGGTGGCGTTTGTGTGGGCCGAGGCGGCGCGCGCCAGCCCGAAGTCGGCGACCTTGATGCGACCCTCGTCGGAAATCAACACGTTGGCCGGCTTCATATCGCGGTGCACTATGCCTTCCTCGTGCGCCACCGACAAGCCGGTGCAGATGGCCTGCAACACCACCAATGCCTGGCGCGGGGTGTAGCGCCCGCGGGAAGCGAGCGACTCGCGCAGATTCAGCCCGCGCACGTATTCCATGACCAGGTAGGCGGTGGTGCCCGAAACGTGGTGGTCGCGAATGCCCACGATGTTGTCGTGGGTGAGCCCGGCGGCAATGATTGCCTCCGAGGCGAATCGCTCAAGGACGACGGGGTCGGAAGCCAGATGCGCGTGCAGGATCTTCACAGCGACGGTGCGGTGTAGCCTCACGTCCATGGCGCGGTACACGGTGGACATTCCGCCGTCGGCGATGCGGGCATCGAGCCGATAGCGTTCATCAAGCGTCGTGCCTATGCGGGGGTCGGTGTGTGGCTCTGTCACTTATCGATGGTAACCAGTGCTAGGGGGTGGGTGGAGGCCGCAACACGGGAACAGCGAGGTTCTTGCGCTGCCCGTGTTGCCCGGCTTGAAGGCGAAATGCAGGTGAGGGGCCGGTTCCCGTGGAACCGACCCCTCACCTGAAAGTGCTGTGATGCACCGATCGGCCTAGGAGGCTCGACGAGCCCGTGCTGCCCGGCGTTTGAGCGCCCGGCGCTCGTCTTCGCTCATACCGCCCCAAACACCTGCATCCTGGCCGGATTCGATGGCCCAAGCCAAGCAGGTGTCCACTACGGGACACCGTCGGCAGACACTCTTGGCTTCTTCAATCTGGAGCAGGGCCGGTCCGGTGTTTCCTACCGGGAAGAAAAGTTCCGGGTCCTTGTCCAGACAGGCCGCGCGGCTACGCCAATCCATGCTTGATGATGCTCCTTGTGTCTAGGAAAAGTGAGGGGATTGCCCAGCATAAAAAGCCGGGACAAAAGCAGCGCGGCGGGAAAAATGCCTTACCCGAACGACTGCCTAACAAGGTTTTCATGTTACGTTCACGTAAACAAGAGTCCCGTGTTGCAAATACCTCCACAACCTTGAGTGCTTGGTCACAAGCACCGGTTTTACGGTTCCGACTAACAGGTTTCCACCGCCGTGACAAGGGCATTTTTTGCCTCATTGTGTGGTCGTTTGTCACACCCGGGCAGGCTCCGGCTTTGGCCTCGGGGGCGCTGCGCATACTAGATTTGGGGAGTGATGAACCAGCCAGCGCCAAAGCCCGTCCGCCCCGAGATCCAGCGCCGCCCGATCTCGGTGCTACTCGTTTCCGGGCTTTTGGTCCTCGAGGGCCTCGCCGTCCTCTTCTATGCTTTCACCTACGCCATGGCGCTGGGCCAGGCCGGTGCACTGGGCATGGGAGCCCGCATCTTCATGCTCGTTTTGATCGCAGCAGCCGGCGTCTGGCAGCTGCTGGTGGCGCATCACTTCTTCCGGGCGCGGGCCTGGACGCGTGCGGCGGTCCTGATGTGGCAGGTCTTCCAGATCATCCTGGCGATTCCCTACTTCCAAACCGGAGATGCGCTCATGGCTTGGCTGTGGCTGGTTCCCGCCGCTCTGATTATCGTCCTCATCTTCGACCCGCGCACCACCGCGTTCCTGGGCGATCGCCCCTCGTCCGACGCCGAGCCCGAAGGCTGACCGGCGATACTTTCCGGGACCGGTCCCGCTCGGATGGATCACGCTGTGCGATTCACGCACTGGATCTGCCGGATCGTTCCTCGATCCATGGCGAAGGCCCGTCCCGGCACGCTCGTGGCCGCGGTTTGAAGCCGAAACCCGCTGGGGTCGGCGTCCGCACCGAATTGCGGGTCAAGCACCAAAAATGAGCGTTGGTCCCGCACCACCGATGAAAGCCCCAGTTCGAAGAGCAAGCGAGCCGAGGGCTCGGCGCTAAGGATCACCTGGACGCGGGCTGCAAGTAACACCTCGGCGGCCCGGGAGGCCTGGGCCACACGCAGGTCGGCACGGTCCACCAGCACGCGTTCGGCTAGTGGGTGCAAGTTGAGAAACTCTTCGGCATGGGCGGGCAAATCGTCGTCCGGGCCAAGGCGCACGGTGTGCCGGTGACCCGAACCGGCCAATCCGGCGAGGTGTTCCAGCAGCGTCCGCTTGCCTGACCCTTCGTGCCCAATGACCAGCCCGCAGGGGCCCGGGGACCAGATGAATGGCCGGTTGTCCGGCCCGCAGACCCCCACGGACAACGACGACGGGTTCACAGCAGCACCACGACTTCCCTGGGCCTGTCCCCAGGCGGCGGTTTCCAGGTCCGACGATGACAAGACCTCGGGCAGCGGAAGTGAACGGAGCCATGTTTCTGGCATCTGGCCCACGGGCATCGGCATGGAGGCGGCCCCGTCGAGCAGCTGGAATTCCGTCCCACGCGGTGGCCCCTCGGGGTCTAACAACACGCCACGGCCCACGTGGGAGGCAACCTTGCGCAGTTGCGGCCATCCCATGAGTACCTCGGGGCCGGCACCGCGCGGAAAATACCAGCGGGTCTCGCAGAGCGATGCGCCCCGCGAACTTGTCAGGTCCCGGTCCCCGCACACCACCAGTGCACGTCCCAGTTCGGGTGCGGTGCGTGCAAAGCCTGCCAGCATCGCCTCAAGGGCCAGGAACGTATTGCCCTCCAGCGCCTGGGCCCAGCCGCCGAGTCCGCAAACGACCAGCAGCAACGGTTGGCCGCACTCTGGGTCCCCGAGTTGCAGCAGCAGCTCGTTGATGCGCCAGGCGTCGCCGGGGCCGAGATAGCCCGACACCGCCGGATGGTCGCGCAGCGCGCCCAAGGTGCCGTTGCCGTCGAGTACGATGGACGGCATTCCAAAGGACCCCCGGTTCACGGCATGGACCAGCAATTCGGGCACCCGCTCGATGCCGGAGCCCGGCAGGCCGCAGACCATGAGCCGGGACGTGGACTGAGGGGTGAAGACCAGGGGACCCGCCTGCGGCAAGTGGGGACGATCCAGCATCCCGACCACCCCCTGGTGCCCCGATACCTGCCTGAGCACCGAGCGGGGGATCGCGGGCAGGTGCCGGGGGAGCGCTGCGGAAAACGGGTTCGGGGCAGGCTCGACGTCGCGGTGCCTCTCGCGGATGGATTCCACCTGCGCGGTCAACTCGGAACCGGGCACGGTCTGCCCGGGGGCTTCGTCCACCGCTGCATTGGATGCGGCGCCGGCTCGGGCGGCGGGCACCTCCTCGTCGAAGAGCACTTCGTCCAGGCAGGGGCCGAATCCCCGCAACCGCGCCGGGACGCTCGGACGGGCGTTGACGCGTGCCCGGAACTTCACAGGCGAGCCACCCCCGCGCCGGAAATATGCCAAGCCGGGGGCCGATGCATCCAGCCGCGCCGCCGCGGCGGAGCCGATTAAGTCATTGGATTCGGATTCGCCGATGGTGCGCAGCGCGATGACCGAGCCGATATTGGCGCGCAATGGTGCACTGATGGTCCCGGCCGGCCGTTGGGTGCTGAGCACCAGGTGGATCCCCAGCGAGCGGCCGACAGTGGCGATGTGGACAACCCGTTCCAGTGCCTCGGGCAGCTCGGTGGCGAAAACGCGAAATTCGTCGATGAGCACCACGAGCTTGGGCAACGGCGGGTCGGCGGCGGTGCGCGATCGCAGGTAGTCCCGGTGGTCGGTGGCCGCATGCTGCGCCAGGAATGCCTCGCGCCGGTGAAGTTCGTGCCCCAGCAGTTCAAGGATCCGTTCCCCGGCGGCAGCATCCAGGTCGGATACGAAGTCCTGGACGTGCGGCAGCCCGGACAGCGGGGCCAGCGTGGCACCTCCCTTGAAATCGACGAGCATGAATGCCAAGGCGTCTGGGCCGGTTCCCGTGGCCAGGCCCAGCACCAGGGAGCGAAGCAACTCGGATTTTCCCGAACCGGTGGTTCCGGCGACCATCAGGTGTGGCCCGTCGGCGTCCAGGTCCAGGTGCAGTGGCCCTTCGGCGGTGTCCCCGATGAGGGCTCCCGTGCGGTGGGTGAAGCCCGTCGGGGTCGCAGAGGTTGCTTCGTTGACCGGATCCAACCCAGCCGCATCCAGCGGCACCAGCCGCCGGATGGCACGCGCAAGGGTGTCGAACCCGATCCCCTCCAACTCCACGGGAAGGGATCTGTCCGGGAGATCGCCGTCTTGAACCGGTCCCGGTCCGGGGTTTTCCGCCGATCCGGAGCCACGAGTTGAAGCCTGTCCCGGTGATCCGGGCGCGTGACCCCCTGCTATCCCACGCGCCGGGGGCGCGGGCCACAGCCATGGATTGTGTTCCCGGCCCGAAGGCTGCAGGACCAACCGACCGGACCGGCAGTCGATGTGCGCCTCGGCACCGGCGACCGGTGCCGAACCGCCGCAGTGGAACCACACTGTCGGATCGGCATCGGTGGTTGCGGGGGGAACCGCTGGGGCGTGCTGTGTACTCCGGACTCCGGTGCACAGCACGATCCTGGGGGTGTGGGTCGAGGGCAGATTTGCATCCGCGGAGAGCACCCGGACACCGGGCAGCATCGCGAATTCGGCGGGCAGAAAACCCGCCGGGCCCAGCACCACCACCTCCAGGGTGCCCGCGGCCAACAGCGGAAGCCACCGCACCAACACGCCGCGCAGCACCGGGCCCCATCCTGATTCCAGCCCCGGGAACCACACAATCGCCCCGGCGTGCAGAAGCAGCGGGACGGGGGAATCTTGCAGTATGCCGAGGTTAGAGGGATCCGCGTTTCCGGCGTCGGTTCTCGTGGCCCGGAAGTTGGCGAACGCGTTGGTGCGCCGTCGGTTGTACGGTCCCGTTGCCGTTCGGGATTTTCCGTGTGCGAGCCGCGGGGCGGGCGGATCGGCGCCGGATCCGCTGCGCAACCATGCGGCCAGGCGGCCGTGCCCGATGACCAGCGCCGGGAAACCGGCCCCGTCCACGATGCCGGCGCCGGCAAGGCCTGCCGCCACCGCCCCCAGGGGAGGAGCCAAGTCCTCGCGCCGCTTCGCATCCGCCGCCGTTGCCTGTGCCCAGGCCCGACGGAAGCGGGCCTTGGCCCGAAGCAGCAGCAACGCGGGCAACCCTCCGGTGAGCAGCGAAATGGCGGAGAAGGCCAGGAAGAACACGCTGCGTGTCATCAGGAACAACCCCAACCCGAGACCAAGCGGCGCAAGGGCCCCGATGAGCAACATCGCCAGCCTGCTGCCTGGCTCGTCCTCGGCGAGGGGGACTGGTTCCAACGGCCATTGCACCGGACCCGGTGAAAGCCCGCGAGCCGGGAGCACCGCGAAGTCGCTCCCTCCGGCGCTGAATGAATCACCGATGAGCAGTCGCCGCTCAAGGATCGGCGTTTGGGCGAACCACACGCCGTTGGACGATGCTTCGTCACTGAGCACGATGGAAGTGTCGGTCACCCGTAGCAGCGCGTGACGGCGCGAAAGCCCCAGGTCGCCGATGCACAGGTCGACTTCGCCGCGGCCCAGTGCATAGACCCCGCGACGAAGAGGCAGGGCTCCGCCGGGATCCGGACCCCGCATCACCACCAGCACGGCGGGATCGTGTCCGTCCGAGCGAGGTTGCCGGTGGGGTTCGGGCCCCACCGGCGAGTCGGAGAGAAGGATCCTTCCCGACAGCGGCAGCCGCGGGACATCTTTGAGTTCTTTTCCCGCCAAATGCCAGATAATGCCGGGCCAGCGTGGGGCCAGGACACCGGCCAGCCGTAAGCCGCTGAGGGGTTCTGCGGCCGCAAGTTCGAGCAGCACCGGCTGGTCCAACGCGGGGGAATTGAGCCGGATGTGGAGTTTCCCTGCCACGTGCGCCGCCTTTCGCTGGTTTAGGCCCTTGCACCGTTGTCGGACTGTGCCGGAAGCCGTAGTCGGCAACATTCTCGGCGCCGGGCGGCTGGCCCCCAATCTAGGGAATCCGGAGGCTCGCAGCTACCGCGACCTTGGCCGTCTGTGGACGGGGGGACCGATCCGTAGTCATTTGTCCACAGATTTGGCAGGAGCCTTGAAGCGGGCACGGCGAGCGGGATAGGGTCGCCATATTGCGTCTAGCAACTAACTGGATACCGTCGCTCACCAGCACAAAGGGATGCCGAGCATGGCCACCGCCAGGCAGCGCCTCCCCGCGCGCTTCGGCGAACGGCGCCGCTCCCGGCAGAGTCCGGGACGGGTCACGGTAGGGAAGCACGATGGCTGACGGACTGGCGATAGTCGAGGATGAGGTACGCGAGCTCATCCGCAGGCATGGGCTTGACCCATCCACCCAGGTGGGCGAGGTCCGGCGTCTGGTTGACGAAGTGGTCCGCGACTACGACGAACGTTCTCTGCTCGGCGTGCTGCCGGCGCTGGGGGAACTGGGCATCGCCCGCCGACGGGTCATGGACGCTGTTGCCGGTCTCGGCGCCCTCCAGCCCCTGCTCGATGACCCGGACGTCGAGGAAATCTGGATCAACGGTCCGCACGAGGTTTTTGCCGCTCGCGGAGGCACCTCGGAGCTGACTTCGATCAGATTGCTCGAGGCCGAGATTCCGGCACTGGTCGAGCGCATGCTCAAGTCCTCCGGGCGCCGCCTGGATCTTTCCCAGCCCTTCGTTGACTGTCAGTTGCCAGACGGCTCACGACTCCACGTCGTCATCCCGGATATCACCAGAAGACACTGGGCCGTGAACATTCGCAAGTTCATCGCTCGGGCCAGCCGGCTTGACCACCTGGTGGAACTCGGCTCGATGTCCCGGCAAGCGGCGTACTACTTGGATATCGCCGTCGGAGCCGGGTTGAACGTGCTGGTTTCGGGGGCCACGCAGGCCGGGAAGACGACGATGCTCAACTGCCTTGCCTCCTCGATAGGCAGCCGCGAGCGCGTGGTGACGATTGAAGAGATTTTCGAACTCAAGATCAACCTGCGCGACGTGGTGGGACTGCAGACCCGGCAACAGAACCTAGAGGGCAACGGCGAAATCAACATGCGGCGGCTGGTCAAGGAAGCACTGCGCATGCGTCCTGACCGGTTGGTCATTGGCGAGGTCCGTGAGGCGGAGGCACTTGACATGCTGATCGCTCTCAACTCCGGGCTGCCAGGACTCTCAACAATCCACGCGAATTCCGCGCATGACGCGTTGACCAAGATCTGCACCTTGCCGTTGTTAGCAGGAGAGAACATCTCGCCGAACTTCGTCATGCCGAAGGTTGCTTGACGACCTGTATCAAATATCCTCGTAAACCCACCCCCAGTCATGACACAGACAGTACCGCGTGTGTGCTACGCAGCACAGCGTCATCGCCTGCTAGTCGCTGGCGATTGCGCGCCACTTGGCGGCATCAGGCTCGAACTCCGGACAGAAGTGCTTGGCCGAGACATGAAGGACGCGACTGGCCTCATCCTGCTCGATCTTTTCTTCCTGGGTCATGGTCGCCGTGACCACCAGCAGTGCCGATGACTTGCTGGCCGGCAGCTTCAGCCGTAGACGCTCGCATGCAACCTGGGCGTTGAGCTTATGCGCCTCGACGTTCCCGAGCTGAAGCCCTTGCGCTTCGCTCATGTCGTTCATGAACGCGGCGTCTGCCGGGGCCAGGTCTACGTATGGATCGGACGCCGAGCACCCAGCGAGAGCAAGGATCGCAGTGGCCATGACAAGGCTCACTAGAAGTTTCTTCAATTTTCCCCCAAAATTTTCATCCCGAATAAAAAGCGACACAATATACATAGCGTAGACGCGCTAAAGGGGGTAAGGGGGTTTGAAGTCCTTTAAAGACTTAAGCGTTCCTAACGTCCTATACAGGAACCCGTAAGGGTTCTCTTTGACGCTTATACGTGTTGAAGATGTTTAGGGCTTTAACGGGAGTTCGGAGAACTCTTCTCTTGGTCTAGGCGCTTTCGCCTTATCACGGCCACCCTAGGGAATTTCAAATGGTGGTGTCGGTGCGAGGGGCTAGACTTAATTCATCGCCAAGGAAACCACTTGGCCGCACAAATTTCATATCTGGCACGCGGATACCACGGGCAGTAAACGAGTCAAGCCGACTCGCGCCAACGTCAACGCCACCCATGCACCTACTCGGTGTGTGGGTTTTTTATTGCCGCAATTGGCAATGTGAATCCATCTCAACCCACCTGAAGGAGGGCTATCCCATGCCACGACTAAACGGCGAGCAGCACCACCAATCCAAGCTCACCGAACGCGAGGTGCTCATGATTCGCCAGCAGTACGTACCTGGCCAAACCACCATGCTCGCTATCTCCGAAGCCTTTGGAGTGAGCCGCGAAACCATTTCTCTCATCGTGAATCGCAAGACATGGCGCTGGCTGCCCGAAGACGATTAGCACTCTCCCAAGTACGCAAGCATCAACAAATCTCGTTTACCAGAAAAGGAACCACCCAGAATGATTTCCATCGAAGCCGCCCGCATCAACTTGACCGAAGCAACCGAAGCGCTCGACGCCGTACAAGCCAAGGTTAAGAGCATCGCCGCTGACCACCGCGCCGCCGTCGCCGAAGTGGAGCGCTTGACCGCGCTCATCACGGCAGGTGACCGGAAGGCCATGGATCAGATCACTGACGCCCGGGCACAAGTGGACGGCCTGCATACCTTCCTCACCGACCTGCGCAACGCACAGACCGGAGCACGGCAGCGCCACGCGCAGGCAACCGCCCAGGAGCAGCGGGCGCGCGCTGAACAACTCGACGTCAAGGGTCTGTTGACTGCCGATGAAATCGCCACCATGTGGGAAGAACTCGGGGCCAAGGTCGATGCCCTGCACTTCCCGATCCTCGACAAGCTCGACGGTCACAAGGCGGCACTCCAAGAACTCGGCGCCCTCGTCTCCGCGTCCGATGCCGTACTCGGCGGCAGCTCCCACAACGTAACCCGCGAAGGCGGGGCAATGGCGGCACCCAGCGCCCTTGTCGAAGCCGTGACGATCAACGGCCACCGCCTCCACGCGGGCTACCCAAGCCAAGACTCAGACGATGCCGTGAAGAAGTCACGCGACCGATACGAAGCCCAGCGAATCGCCGTACTCCGCGCCGCCGCCTACGCCGAGCAGGAACGCCAGCGCGCCGACCTCGCCCGCGTCGAAGCATCCACCGTGCACCGCACCTTCAACAAGCCCAGCAGCAAGCCGGTAGACGGCATCCAGACCGCCGCGCGCTAACCCCCGATCCGATCCAATCTGATCCGCTCCCCGGGGCCAGTGTCCGTTACATGGATGCTGGCCCCGAGGATCACCCCACAATCCTAGGAATCCTCTTGACCAAGCCACGCACCCCGGATGCCCAGTACGCCCACGACTTCAAGCGCTTCTCCAAGTTCGTGGTTCCCGGTGGCACGTTCGGCAACTGCTGGATATTCACCGGCAGCACCCGCGACGGATACGGACAGTTCCGCGACGGGCGCCGCATGCTCCAAGCCCACAGGTTCGCTTACAGGACCGTTGCAGGACTTGACCTATCGGCACACCTCGACCTCGACCACCGATGCTATGAAACGCTCTGCGTCCGCCCCTCCCACACACGCAAGGTCGGACGCTCGCAGCATCTCAAAGACACGTGGCATGATGCCCGAACAAAGGTGCAGGCCGAGGCGGAACGCGGCGAAGCACTGGGCTGGAACGCGGGTAACCCGAAGCCGCTCAGCATCAAGGAACTGAACTTTGGAATCGTCAATCGGTTGCCCGTCAACCTGTTTGGGGCTGACGTCGATCACTCCAACATCAGCATTGACGACTAAGACAACCCAGCATGAACCCGACAGATCACCTTGTGCTCAGCGCCCTGCACCACTTCGCAGATGCCCAAGGAACCGTCACGGAATCAACGAGAGCCATCGGGGCGCACGTAGGCAGGTCGGCACCTGCCGTCGCAACATCGCTGAAGCGACTCACTGAAATGGTTTACGTCCAGCGGTTGCCAAAGACCAGCGTTCGGTCTGTTGGGCGCTTCAAGATCATGGATGTGACCGCTTCCGAAAACCGGGGTAAAGGCTTTCTAAAAACGTGGCCCCTTTCCGGTCTGGAATCCGCATTGCCTGACATGTTCCGGTCACCCGCTTTGCGCACCGCTGGCGTGCTTCACCGCGCCGCTGCCAAGGGGCAGAAAACGACCGTCAGCGAACTGTTGGAACTCGGAGTAGTCCGCACGCCCAAGACCCTGAGGAAGACGCTAAACCAGCTCTCAGACCTGCCTAGTCCGCTGGCTTCGGAACACGCCGACCCCCTGCACAAGCAGCGTGCTGTCTGGATCATCCACCCGCTCACGGATGAAGCCGAGGCAATCAACCTGGCGTGCCTGAATTTGATTCCCGGCGCCGAGCCGAAGACCCGGGCACAGCACCAGCAGGAGAACGCGGCGGCGACGCGGAACTACATGCAGTGGTTCGGCGGGCACGATAACCCGGCACTAGCCTACGAACGCGACATTGCACCATTTGTTGTGTCAGACCCCGAGAACATCGGATGCGAAATCTGGACTGGAGAAGTCAATGAATCGGGATACTCGATGCCTTACCCCGGGCGACCGAACTTCACTGGCCACCGTTTGAGCTGGCTCGCATTCGTCGGCTACCTTGCCCCGGGGCATGCCCTCCATCATTCATGCGCGGTGCGGCGTTGCGTCTATCCCGGGCATCTTGTCCCCATGACGCCCGAACAGCACCGCGCCGTCCACGCACCGTAGATTTGAAGACCTCCACAATCCGTACACGACGGCGTTAGCTAGCCACGGGCGGTGAGGAGCGCCCGGGCATGGGGGGTGCCCCCCACCCCTTCTACGAGTCAGAGAATAAATGTCGATGGTTTTTGAGTATCTCGCTGAAAGCTGGAATGATTGGCGGTCCTCCGTGCATGGAGACTCCCACGCCGCAGCCGAACGATACGTTGTTTGTCATGGTCAAAGTCTCGAACGCGCTCGCTTTTTCCCGTAGACGGATTTTCCACCGAGGAATATGTATATTGACGGCGGCAGTAACCAGAGGAAAATGTAGGTGTTTGGCAAGTGCAACCATTGGCGTGTGCATTGCGAAGAAATCGACCGGACTCTTCCACTCACGGAATTTTACGTTCAGCGTAGTTCCATCGGCATACTGAAGCCCAAGCTCATGGCCGCTCGGCGGCGATATAACATCGACCGGTTGGCCCTCAACACGCCAGTCATTATCGTCGAGTAGGTGACTCCATCCACCTTCCCCCGTGGGGAGCCTGACATTGAGCAAAGCGTGACCATCATCGTCACGGTTATACCAAATGACTGCAGTCTCATTCAGTTCTAGTATCACTGGGCAATCGAGATAGTAATTCCCACCCGCTATAGCGAGAACCTGTCCGCGCATCCATTCGAAGCGTCCGGCAACTCGACGGTTTGGGTCAACGGCTTTGAGCTTGAGATGACGAACTTGTTCTATTGTCCAAGCGTCAGCCTTTGCGTGGTGAACGCTACAAAGAGCAATCATCCCCTCAGGTCTATGGTGATTCTCGATGTGCCAAGGAGGGTCGAAGTGATGGTACTCCAGATAGGGCACACTACAACCGGGCACCGGGCAACCGAAGCCAACCTCGGAACGCAGTTCTTTGCGCACGTGCGTGGGCGGTTTTCTGCCTATCGTATTAATTTTCGCCAATTTGCCCCTTGAATGAGTGGAACCAATAGCATTAGCTACATGCGCGATAAGATCTGGGCCTTCTGAGCCTGGAACTCCTCATCCGTAAGGATTCCTTTGGCATGCAACTCGCCCAAGCGCTCAAGTTGTGCCATTGGATCTTGCGGTGACGGTCTGCTGTCAGCGGCGGGTTGTTCCTTAAGCTGCCGGAATGCACGCGCGATTGAGTCCGCTTGACCGTGTCCCATGCCCGAGATTAGGGCGGTAGTTCCAGAATGGGTGATGGAGAGAGTCTCGCCTCCCATCTTCTTGCCGATCGACATTGCCCCAATTGAATTAAGGGAAAATTCGGTAAGGCTTTCAGATCCGAGCATGCTCTTTTCCAAGAAAATTAGCCTCTTGTTCGTGATGGCAACGGCGCCCATCTTCTTGGAGAATAGACCGACCCCCATCGCAAGGACGAGCTCGCCTCTATCGAGAAGGTTGGCCAGATGCCGAATTTCCTTACGTCCAAACATCTTGTTGGACAGCTTATCGACAGCATCGGGAATGCCGTGGTCGAAGAGCGTGCCGTCGGGCAGTTGATCGGCAATAGTTACGAGATGCTCGTAGTGCTTATCGCCAAGGCCTTCTACAGTCCAAAGGATTTCAGTGCCTTCAGCAATGGCGGTTATCTTGCCGTTGATTTTGGCCGCCCACCGATTCTTGACGATGGCGCGAGGTACGTCGATGACTATCGATTGCTGATTAATATCGGTCAGTGCAAAGTCGGTCTTGCTCACGGCGTCCTTCACGCGGCTCAGAGCTTCGGAGACACCGCAGAGCAGTGTCCAGCTTACGGACCGTGAGATTGTCGCCATGATCTTCCTCCTTGAGGATCGCCTCGCTTCTTGTGCTTCTGTCAGCACCATACCCCGTTAATCAGCTTTTCATTAGGAACCCAAGACGACCGGCGCACTTTCCTGAAGTTAATACCCGAGATCTTTTCGAAAACCATTTGGATGGTCTTCATAAATTATTGTCCTCGATGACTCCACATCTAAGTTCTCCGGGAATTTAGTGTCGGTGTCCCAACATGCCGCACATTCAATTTGTTCGCTAGTTAGGCCAACAGTTCCGGAAAGGTCCGCACGGCTCAAATCCGCGTTCAAGAAGGTGGCTCCCGTTAGATCCGCTTGACCAAACTCGGCACCTTCTAGCTGGGCGTAATTGAAGTTCACCGCCCTGAGGTCGCCATCCAAACTGACGCTATTCAAAAGGCTCCCGCGTAAACTTGCGCCCGATAGATTGGCACTCTCCAAATCGATATGTCTCAAGTCGGCGACTTCGATTTGTGCGTTTCTAAGGTTTGTATGGCCAAGATCGGCGTGATGCATGAAAGCGCCGTTCAGGAACGCGCCCTCCAGATTGAGCTCGTGCATCGTCTCGAATCCTCGGCCGCCGCTATCTGGAAGAACCAGGTCAGTGATGAGGGAAAGAGCTTCTATAGCCGCCAAAGTCGTTGCGGGGGCACTGACTGCGGAGATCTCCCACCGCTTCGTTAGCAAGCTCGCACGACCCTCCCAAAAGACTTCAACAGACTTGAAACGGTGTGCCTCAGCATCGACTTCTTGCCCGACAATATAGGAAGCGAGCAATTTCGCAATTGCTTCACGATCGAGAGGTGATTCGCGAGCAATTCGGAGTAGAGAAAATATGGCGCCAATCTGTTCGACTTCTGATTTGCGACCAAGTTGCTCCAACGCGGACGAATATCGGTTCGTTGTATTGGTATCGCGTTCAAGCTCGTGGTTCTTCAGAGACAAGCGATAGTCACTGCGAACTACTTCGTCACGACGGAAGGTCAACAGCAAGGTAAAAACGGCCAATATCCCGCCAAGGAGCCAGAGAACCGACTGCCGCTCACGCGCAACCAGCGAGCGGTATGCGTCAACGGTCATTCCATGAGGAGCTGGGGACGAGCAGGACCAATTAACGGGGGAGGGAAATTGTTTGGAAACCAAGCATTCGGGTAGTGCGCCGAAGCTCCACCCGGCTAAGGTCAGGAATCCGATGCCTAGTACTAAGGCGAATCGTTTGCCAGCAGGGGTCATAGTTTTTACTGAATCTGCCACGTGTCGCGATTTTCGACGTTCTTCCAGAAGGTGGCGCCTGCCGTAACCATTGGTGCGAATCATGGACAGCACCCATCTCATACGACGCATGCCACCGTCAGATGTTCGAATCAAAGCAATGAGACTGAGGATGGTCACTACGCATAACGGTGCTAATTTGACCGCTGGAAATTCCCACTTGAGTGGATCAACGCGGATTACCCAATAAAAGCCCAACAGGGTGGTGCACATCAAACTGATCAGAATGAGTGCCAAATGGCGTTGGTGCGAGTGTGAACGCCCTGTCCACCAAGCGTAAGTTTTCATTGCGGACAAGAACAGTACTAGCAAGAGGGCAAGTATGAGCAAGTGTTTGGTGAACATACCAGGACGAAAAATATGCGTCGTTGCTAGCGCGGCAATGACAAGGAATGGCGGCACCCAAAGCATCGGGTGTCGAAGGAGCCTGCGCTGAACAAGAGCGCGGATGCTCGAATACGTAGAGGATTGCAATCTGGAACCAATTCATTCGTGAAGGTTATGGAAGGCGAAGCAGGAAGTTACTGAAGCGGACTCTCAAGTTCCCGAAGCTAAGGTTTCAAGCGTCAATGTTCGCCGCGAATACTTTGTGCGGATCGTAGACCTAATTTGAATGCAACGTTGATGCTTCATCTAGCTCCGTTTTTGAAGATCCAAATGCAGCTCTCATAAGTTCTACCTGGTAGGCATGCCCTTCGGCTTCGGTATTTTCCCTCCAGTGTCCTTGATGGTTGCTCCACGTTATGTAACTACCTGTCATTATTCCTACATGGACTTTGGTGTGTCCGAGAGTCAACCATTTTTCCTGAGTATCTAGTTTTCCTTCAACGCGGAAGTTGATGGGTGCCCCGGGAGCGAGACGAGGAAGATCGGAAGATTGAAAAGCTATGAATCGTGAGTCAACGCCGCGCCCTTCAACGACATACGCGTGAACCATGTCCTTAGTGTCATCGGCGCCTGACCTAGGGTTTAGCGACCTACTAAAAGTTTGAGCTTCTAAGGTCAGTGGGACTAAGTTCCCATCCACGGCCACCAACCGCAGGAGTCGAACGATACGAGGTTTAGCGCCCGTGTTCCGGATCAAGATCGGGAGTCGAAGGGTGATTCCCCGTTGGCCGACGTAACCCCCGAAGGTATCCACGGGCAACATGAGCATCTTTCCCTTACGTGCATGAATCCACCAGAAGGAACCCACGGTAAAAAGGAGAGCGCAAACCGATATTGATAAAGTCGCGTAATCACTGATTGCAGTAGCTACCTTTTCGTGAGCAGTCATCATGCTGTCAATCTAGCAATGTTTCAGTGAGCCACTTCAACAATTGCCTACACGAATAGATTTGCTTGGCCGGCCGACCTAACGTGCTGTCTGTTCGATCAACAGAATGGCGAAGGGCACGACGACGGCTGCCCCTGCCAACAGAACAGCTGCCCATGACATGCGCTTATTGAACCTCTGCTGAATGTCTTCGCGCGCCGCAGAGCGACGCCGCTCGCTCGCCAAGTCTTCACTTAGCGTGCGCATGGCGGCAAGTAGTGCCGTTTGCTGAGAAGCGTGAAGAGCAGTCTCAGCGGCGTATCCTGCGCTCGTTTCAGCCAGTAGGCGCGCTTCTTCATCCAAGCGTCTTTGCTTTGTCCTCTCCCGTCTCTCGTCACGCTGCGCTCGCGCGGAAGCCATTTTTTCTTGCTTAGCTATTCGCTCGATATTGGTTCGATGGCGTTGTTCTTGACGTTCGCTCATTGACTGATTCTAGGAGGATGGGGACGGTCGTGAGGACGTGGACGACTCACATGGGGTATGTCTTGCAACTGAAAAGATGAAAGACACCTCAGCGAGACACCATCGAACCCGCATGATTCCGGCACTCATAGTGTCTCGTTTGCTTGTCTTGCAACTAGCTGTTACGTTTTTAGATATCAACCTGAGTTGCGAGACACTTTCTGAGGAACCCCGCAATCATCCATTGGGCCAGCGAGAACGGACTCTAAGACCATGACAAAGCTAATCGGATACGCCCGTGTCTCCACCAAATCGCAGGACACGGACCGCCAGGAAACCGACCTACTCAGCGCGGGCGTACGCAGGGATGACCTCTACATTGACCACGGCGTAAGCGGGGCACGTGACAAGCGCCCGATGCTCGACGCCGCACGCGAGGCACTCCACCCCGGGGACACGCTAGTAGTTGCCACGCTAGACCGCCTTGGACGCTCCACCCAGCACATGCTGGCACTCGCTGAAGAGCTGAAGGCCAACGGCGTAAACCTGCGCATCCTCAACCTTGGCGGCGGCGACGTAGACACCAGTAGCCCAATGGGAGCAATGATGTTTACCGTCATGGTCGCCCTCGCCCAAATGGAACTCGATATCAAGACTGAGCGCATCCAAGATAGCGTTGCCAAGCGTAAGGCCAAAGGCGGCGACCTTGGCGGGCGACGGGAAACCATCGGTGATGCAACCATCCGAAACGCTATGACGCTTATCGACACTGGCAAGCCAGCTGCCAAAGTCGCACGAGAAATGGGGATCAGCCGCGCCACCCTCTACCGGCGCATGAACGCCCTCAGCGCATAACCCCGGCCAAGCCCAGAACCCCCAAATCAATGAAGGTTTGGGGGTTCTTCTGCGTCCTGCACACAACGTGCTCTGGCCGCGCGTAACGGTCTGATGAGCGTGCGCTCAAGAACTGGACACTGAGCCCGGGCAAGGCGCTTAGGCGAGCGTATACACCCGACGCGAACCGTTCACCTGCACACGGTGCCCCGGCATCAACACCACACTATGCCCGCCAACATGTAGTTCAACCTCCGGCGTCTCATCGTAGTAAGTGACTGCCGACAGCGCCCCCACAATCCGTGCCCCGTTAGCCGCTGGCACATCCAAAACTTGGCCGATCAATCCAATCAGCCCATCAAGGTTCACCGTCACAATTTCCAGCTCTCAAACACAGGTCAGCGCCATGCTCTCGCCGACAACGAAACGAACGAGCACCACCCTATGCCGAACGCATTGGACCGCGAATCATTGTCTCGCCCCGGGTTGACATGGCCAGGCAAACGGCTTGGCATGTCATGCGAGGGCTAGACTAACCAACGCCATTGTTACGGCGATGCCTCTAGTCGGATGTCTCAGCGGCGCGCACCATCGCCGCCGACACGTGCGCCGATGCTCGCCCACGATCAAAGCCGCCGCCCTCCCGATTGAGCCGCCACCGATTCAAAATGTCTAGGCCAAGAGCGGGGGACTCGGCAAACGGCATACGCTCCAACGTTGCCAACTGCTGAGCATCAAACATTGACCCTAGATCGCCAGGCGAACGCGGCACAAAGCTAACCGTCTCAGGGTTGAAGTAGCGGCCACCGCGCCCCGGCAACAGCACCACATGAAAGTTTGCCTTGATGAAATTGCGGCGGTCATCAATCGACAGCTTCAACCACTCCCTAAAACGGTCATCGGCAACCTGTCTCGTCTCCGCTGAGTCGGTCATCATTCCCGCACGCACAACATGCGTTCCCAGTGCGCTCAGAGCCGTCTCCAACTCGATGCGCTTAGCCTTGATCGACTCATTGAACGCCGTCAACTGTTGGAACGTCATCACGCCACTGGCCAAAGCCTGCCCCGCTTCAGCTTCACGAGTGGCAAGGTTCGCCAACTCAGCTTTCAGCTCGACAACACGCGCCCGAAGCTCTGGGGAATCAGATTCCCCACTGGCCCCATTCATGAATAGCCGCCACACCCAGACTTCGGCCATTTCATCCACGCGCGCCATGCGCTTAGACACGTGCGGAACGCCGCCCTTGCCAATGTCCCGGCATTTGTAGATCAGTGCCTTAGGCGTCTCCGGATTCTTTCCGTCCTTCACTTTCCCCGCCTGCATGGCAGCACCACACGGACACTGAGCAATGCCGGACAATAAATGCCGGGTCACAGAGTTCTTACTCGTGCGCCGGTTCGGATTGGTGAGCACGGCACACACCGCGCGCCATACTTCCTCAGAAACGATCGGCGGCACCACATCGCGGCTCATGATCTGATCCTTGTAAACGAACAGGCCAGCGTTACGCGGACGCATCAGCGCGCGTTTCAACGTCTCAGGAATCCACGGCTTACCAAAAGTTGACAACACCACGCCGCCCGGGCGCTCAGGGTTGCTCCACTCATTAGTGATCGAACGCAGGGAACGCCCCTCCAAAACATCATGCGACGCCTGCGCTATCAGCGCGGCTTCATCCTCGTTCAAAGCCCAATCAGAGCCTTTAGGATTCCATCCGAATGGGCGCGGCCCACCCATGTAACGCGACTTAGCGGCCAGCTCCACACGCTTACGCGTCATGCGATCGGCCATTTGTTCGGTTTCCTTTTGGGCGACGGTGCCCATGATGCGCGCAACCATACGCCCCGAAGGCGTGGCCAAATCAAACTGACCCGAGGTGACAGAATGAACGGTCACGGAATTAACTTCCAAAGCTTCGATGAACCGTTCAAGCTCGTTCATCCGACGCGTGAGACGGTCATTGTGCCAGCACAAAATCACGTCCACTTCAGCCAGCCGTGACAACATGGCTTCATAGCCCGGGCGCGCCTTCCCACTCGAAGCGCTCAGGTCGTTGTCAACGAAGACGTGAGCCACCTCAACCCCCAGATCGCCGGCCAACGCGCGGCAATCTTCCTCTTGACGCGCCACGCCCAAACCCGCGCCGGTGCGGTCTTGACTAATACGGCAGTAGATGAAAGCTTTCTTGTACATAGGGTCAGTCTAGGTAACATCGCCCTCAAGCAATACTCGGCATCCCGACGGTGGCGGCCTGCATCGACCTGGTGGTGCATTGCCGGCGCGACTCGGCGGGAAAACGCTTCGTGGGGGAGATCATGGCGCTGGGCCGGCGCGTGGAAAATGGTGCGATCGAAACAACGACGCTGTTCGAGCACATTGATGGGGTGCTGGAACTGCAACCCGCAGCGGACCTGGCACACCCGAAATTGCTTGACGCCGGCATCGACGTCGCGGAACTGGGGAGGCTGGTGGCGTGAGCGTGTTCCTGGGACTCACCCTCGGCTTCGGGTTGCTGCTGGTTTATCGCTCTTTCACCTCTGTGGCGGGAACGGGATCGCGGGCCGGCAATGGACATATCGAAACCCTGCTGCTGCATGCCGGGCTGGACAAGGTGACCCGGGGCGGGTTCATCACCGCTTCGATCACCGCCGGGGTCATCGTCGGACTGGTGGTTCTCATCCTGACCGGAGCGCCGCTGATCGCCCTGACCTTTGCCGGGTTCGGCGCGGGCGCCCCGTGGGTGCTCGTGGCGCACCAGGCCACCAAGCGCGCCGCGAATCTCCGGGAACAGTGGCCTGACGTTGTCGACCACCTGCGATCGGCAATCAGAGCCGGGATGTCGCTGCCTGAGGCGCTCACCCAGCTGGGGCAACAGGGGCCCGAGGCGCTGCGTCCGGCATTCACAGAATTCGGCCTGGACTACCGGGCGACGGCACGCTTCAACGATTCGCTCGAACGCCTCGCTGCACGCTTGGCCGATCCGGTCGCCGACAAGATCGTAGAGGCCCTTCGCATCACCCGCGAAGTCGGAGGCACGGACCTGGGAGAGATGCTCGGCACCCTCAGCTCCTTCCTGCGCGATGCTGCCCGGACTCGCGGAGAGCTCGAGGCCCGGCAGTCCTGGACGGTGTCGGCTGCCCGGCTTGCCATCGCCGCCCCGTGGGTCATCCTGTTGCTGTTGGCCGGGCAGCCGGCGGCGGTCTACGCGTACTCCACGGTCACCGGGATGCTGGTGCTCGTCGGCGGCCTGGCAGTGTCCTTCCTTTGCTACCGGGCGATGATGCGCATCGGACGCCTGCCCGAGGAAGAACGGGTGTTTCGATGAGCACCACAACGATCCTGGCATTGGTGTTGGGTCTGTGTCTGGGCAGCGGACTATGGCTCGTGCTGGTCCGGATCCCGGCGATGCGCCCCGTGACTTTCTCCCAGCGTCTGGCTCCCCACCTTCGCGCCGGCAGGAGCGGTTCACGAATCCTCGTCGAACCGCTCGCCGCGCAAACCCCCTTTGGGCCGCTCGGGCGCATCGTGGGTCCGGTCCTGGCCGATGTGGCACGGATGTCGCAGCGGCTGAATCCGAGCAACGAGGCCCTGGCACGGCGACTGGCGCGTGCAGGGCTGCGGATCGGCGTGCTGGATTTTCGCGCCCAACAGCTTCTGTGGTCCGCCGGGTTGACGTTGCTCGGGGCCGCCCTGATCGGCCTGAACATTGTGGCCGGTCGCTTCAACCCGATGCTGGCACTGGTGGTCCTCGTCTTTTGTGCGGTGGGTGGCTACCTTCTGCGCGACTGGTACCTCGGGGAGCAGACCACACGCCGCAGCAAGCGAATCCTGAACCAATTCCCCACGATCGCCGAGCTCATGGCGCTGGCCGTCGCCGCGGGGGAAAGTACCGTGGGCTCGATTGAACGGGTGGCGCGCACATCCAGAGGTGCACTCAGCGAGGAATTTTCCCTCACCCTTGCCCATGTCCGCGCCGGCGCGACACTGGCAGGTGCCCTGTCTGACATGTCCGACCGCATTCAGCTCACGGCAATGACGCGTTTCGTCGACGCGATCATCGTGGCAAGTGAGCGCGGGACACCCATCGCCGCGGTCATGCGGGCGCAGGCCCAAGACGTGCGTGACGCTGCCAAGCGGGAGCTGATGGAGACCGCGGGCAAAAAGGAAATCGGCATGATGGTACCGATAGTTTTCGGCATACTGCCCCTGACCATCGTTTTCGCGGTGTATCCGGGACTTTCGCTGATCGACATGAACTACTAAGGAAAGGTGCAGAAGCAGGGCAAGCAGCGGAACCCGGACGGGATCCCAAGGTGTCCGACTGTCGCGGGAACTCGGCAGGTACGGAGCGGCACCAAATTCATGGCTAGCAGCACCAAGCACTCGCGCCGGCGGACGGCGCGGGAACAAACCGGCAAGGAGAAATGACATGAGGATCGCACGGCAGTTTGGATTGTTGATGTTCGGCATGGGCATGTGGGCAGGTACCCGTGCCTTGGAGATGGCCGATCGCGTAAAGCGCAATGAACGTGGCGACGTGCCCGGATGGGTGATGATCACCTTGATGAGCGCGTTGTTGGTTGCAGCGCTGCTGGCTATCGCCGGTCCCCGGCTGGAAGAGCTGTTCAACCAGGCGATCAACCGGGTTTCGGGCCTGGGCTAGAGGGACGGGCATGCCAGGGTTCGCCGTGCCCTCGATGAAGGAAATACGGGGCAACCAGCGCGGATCGGCCGTTGCCGAATTTGTGATGGTCTCCGCGCTGCTCATCGCCGTGTTTCTGGCCATCCTGCAGCTCACTCTTGCGCTTCACGTCAGGAATACCTTGATGGATGCCGCAGCGGCCGGGGCCCGATATGGCACGTTGGCAGACCGCGGTCCCGGTGACGGTGTGGGTCGCACGCAGGACATCATCCGCGGAGCACTGAGCGATCGCTTTGCTTCCAATGTGCAAGCCAATGCCATCAGCATCGGGGGAACTCCCGGCGTGCGGATCACCGTCCGGGCGGGAATTCCACTCGTCGGCATGATCCCGTTCGCAGGTGAGTTCGTGGTGCACGGAGAGTCGGTGCGATATGGCTAGCCCGCCGCAGGACCGTCGCGAGGCACCCGGGCCTCAGAGTGGTTCCTCCATCATCGAATTCATCTTCCTGGTCGTATTGCTTCTGGTGCCGCTGGTGTACCTCGTGGTGGGCGCCGCACAGGTCCAAGCGGCAAGCTACGCTGCGGTCGGCGCGGCTGACCACGCCGCGAAGGTCTTCGTCACGGCGCAAAGTGAGGGCCAGGGACGTGCCCGGGCGGCGGATGCCGTTCAACGGGCAGCCGCCAACATGGAGATCGGGCCTGGACGCACCAATTTCAATTACAGCTGCCAGGGGACATGTCTCTCACCCGGAAGCACCGTGACAATCAATGTGTCGGTCGAGACCGTCCTGCCGATGCTTCCCGAAGGCTGGAACTGGCGCACGGGCAACGTGGGATCCAAAGCCACCCAGCGGGTCGATCGATATGGGTAGCCGCGGCGGGGCCGCTGGACGCGTCATTGACACCGCAACAATGCCCGCCACCCGGTCAACTTCCCCGTCCAGAGCGGAAAGCGGGCAGTCGATGATTTTGATCATCGGCATGGTCGCCATCTCGCTGCTGGCCATTAGCGTGGTGCTTGCGGCCACGGCTGTAAACGTGCAGGCACACAAGCTCCTGTCGGTGGCAGACGGGGCTGTCGCCGCGGCTGCCGACAACTTTGAGCTCTCGGCAGGCGGCGGAGAGATCGCCTCGCTTCGGTTGCAGCCGTCCGAGGTCCGAAATGCAGCGGAAAAATACCTTGCGGACATTGACGCCCGGGCAGGTTTTTCGAACCTGCGAATCGTCAGCGCCGGCGTGGAACCCGACGGAGTTACGGCGCACGTGCGCCTGGGCGCAGTGGTGCATCCCCCGATTATCGGCTGGGTGGTCCCGCGCGGGGTGTCTATCCATGTCGAATCCCACGCCCGCACGCTGCTCTCACGTTGAAAACCGGAATGCACCTGGCCAAGGCTGCCAGTGGGAACGGGTGGATCCGCCCTCGCCGTTGACTGGACCACGGCGTCCATCCCGGATCACTGGTGGGGATCCATCTGTCTTAACCAAGCCCCGAAGCAAATTGTGGCGCCTTATATGTCGTAGGCTGGAAACTACCATGGCTTCAACTGACTTTTCTGCCGAAATCAAATCACTGCGTTCCACCTACGCCTCCATCGAAGAGGTCTCCGATGTGCCGCGCATCCGCGCCGACATCGCGATGCTCTCCGAGGAAGCGGGTGTTCCCGATCTCTGGGACAACCCGGCCGCGGCGCAGGTGGTCACGTCCAAGCTCTCGCACCGCCAGTCTGAGCTTGAGCGTCTGACGAGCATCCGCACCCGCATCGACGACTTGGAAGTGCTGGTGGAACTCGCCGAGATGGAGGCTGACGCCGATACCTTGCAGGAAGCGGAAACCGAGCTAAAGTCGGTGCGCAAGGCATTGGAGAACCTGGAAGTAGTGACGCTGCTCTCCGGTGAATTCGACGCACGCGAGGCGGTTGTGACAATTCGTGCCGGTGCCGGAGGCGTGGATGCCGCCGATTTCGCAGAAATGCTGATGCGGATGTACATGCGCTGGGCCGAAAAGCACGGCTACTCTACGCGGGTCATGGACACTTCCTACGCCGAAGAGGCTGGCTTGAAATCCGCCACCTTCGAAATCAACGCGCCCTACGCGTTTGGCACGCTCTCGGTTGAGGCCGGAACCCATCGCCTGGTGCGCATCTCGCCCTTCGACAACCAGGGCCGACGCCAGACGTCATTTGCCGCTGTTGAGGTCATACCCCTGATTGAGCAAAACGATTCCATCGAGATCCCGGAAAACGAGATCCGCGTCGACGTATATCGTTCCTCGGGTCCGGGTGGACAGTCAGTGAACACCACCGACTCGGCCGTGCGCATGACGCACATCCCCACTGGCATTGTGGTGTCTATGCAGAACGAAAAGTCGCAGATCCAAAACCGTGCGGCGGCCCTGCGCGTGCTGCAGTCGCGATTGCTGCTGGTGAAAAAGGCCGAGCAGGACGCACAAAAGAAGCAGATGGCCGGCGACGTCAAAGCCTCGTGGGGCGACCAGATGCGTTCCTACGTGCTCAACCCCTACCAAATGGTCAAGGACCTGCGCACCGAACACGAGGTCGGAAACACTTCCGCCGTGTTCGACGGCGAGCTTGATGACTTCATCGACGCCGGGATCCGTTGGCGGGCGGCACAGCGCCGTCCACAGTCCTAGGCATTCACTCCGGCCGAACACCGGCCCGGCGCCGAGCCGCACAGCGGACGAAGACAAGGGAGGTTCCTCGGGCACGTTCATCGCGTGCCTGAGGGGCCTCCTTGTTCGTTTGGAATACCTCCTGCAACGGCGCAAGGCACATCGGTCCAAGAACACGTTGCTGGAACGATTGCGTCCGGATGGGTGAATTTCGCCAGTGGACGTCCTACGATGTGGCTACAGGGTAGTCGCAAGCCGGGGACCAATTCCTCCACGCGATAAGCCTGGTGCAGACAGACCCGCGGTCTAGCCGCACCGTCCACCCGCAATCCCAGGAGTGCAGGAATGCTAGACAAGACCTACGAATCAGCAGACGCAGCGGTGGCGGACATTCCGGAGTCGGCGTCCATCGCCGTGGGCGGTTTTGGGCTTTCGGGCAACCCCAATGTACTGATCCAGGCGCTGCTAGAGACCGGGGTCGGCGACCTGAAGGTCGTCTCGAACAATTGTGGAACCGACGACCACGGGCTGGGGCTCCTGCTGCGTTCCGGGAGGATCTCGAAGATGACGTCTTCATACGTCGGCGAAAACAAGGAATTTGCGCGCCGTTATCTCAGCGGCGAATTGGAGCTGGAGTTGACCCCGCAGGGAACGCTTGCCGAGAAGCTGCGTGCCGGCGGTGCTGGCATCGCTGCCTTCTACACGCGCACCGGCGTAGGCACCCAGGTGGCCGATGGAGGACTGCCCCAGCGCTACGGTCCCGACGGCGCGATCGTCCAGGCTTCCGAGCCGAAGGACCAGCGTAACTTCGCGCCCGGCGGCGAGCCGGGGACCTTCGTGTTGGAGGAAGCCATCGTTACCGACTACGCCCTGGTCCACGCCGCATACGGAGATCGCCATGGGAACCTGGTGTTCAACAAGGCTGCGCGGCAATTTTCTCCCGTGGCCGCTATGGCGGGCAGGATCTGCATTGCCCAGGTTGAGCACTTGGTGGAGCCCGGCGAGCTTGATCCCGATGCGATCCATTTGCCCGGGGTTTTTGTGCACCGCGTGGTGGAGGTGGGGCCCGATGTTGAAAAACCGATTGAAAAGCTGACGGTCCAGTCGGCCGGTGCCGCGTCCAACGACACACCATTTGCAAAGGAGGGCTAGCCAATGCCTTGGTCACGCAATGAAATGGCGGCCCGTGCGGCGCTTGAACTGCCCGACGGTGCCTATGTCAATCTCGGCATCGGCATGCCCACGCTGGTGCCGAACTATGTTCCCGCGGACCGCACGTTGGTGCTCCAATCGGAGAACGGGATCCTTGGGGTCGGCCCATACCCCTCGGAAGCCGATGTCGATCCCGATCTGATCAATGCGGGGAAGGAAACGGTGACGGTGCTTCCGGGCGCCAGCTACTTCGATTCCTCCACGAGCTTCGCGATGATCCGCGGCGGGAAGATCGATGCAGCGATCCTCGGTGCAATGCAGGTGTCTGCCGGCGGAGACCTTGCCAACTGGATGATCCCCGGCAAGATGGTCAAAGGCCCGGGCGGTGCCATGGATTTGGTCCAGGGAGCCAAGCGCGTCATCATCCTGATGGAGCATGTGGCAAAGGACGGTAGCGCGAAGATTCTCAGGGAATGCACCTTGCCGCTCACGGGCCGTGCGGTGGTGCAACGCATCATCACGGATCTCGCCGTAATAGACGTCACAGCCGGCGGCCTGCAGCTGGTCGAATGCGCCCCCGGTGTCACTCCCGAACAGATCAGGGCCGCAACGGACGCCCCGTTGGCGCTGCCGTAGGAGGCCTAACCGGGCGTTGGCCGGTCGGAAAAACCCGAGGCCAATCGATGGTTGCGCCGTGGCCCGGGCGGAAGATGGTCCCATGTGGATCGCTGACTGGAGGGGAATGCAGTGAGCCGGGAATCGGTCACGCAGGGTGCGTTCACCTGACTCACAGTTTCGTGACACACCCGCCTTTTGTACCGACCGTGTGCCGCCGGGACGGATAGAGTGCAAGAGCTGGCTTTGCAACTTCCTTCAACAAAGTCCCGTGCCTGGATCATGCGCCGGCGATCCCGCGGGCAGAGCTGCGATGATTAGATTCGAAAACGTCACGATGGTCTATGACCAAAAGTCGCGCCTTGGTTCGGAGAATGCGCGCCCTGGCCTCGACGACGTAAGCATTGAAATTGACCGTGGTGACTTTGCGTTTCTTGTTGGTGCCTCCGGCTCCGGCAAATCCACCTTCCTCCGGCTCATCCTGCGTGAAATCGTCGCCACCGGCGGTTCCGTCCATGTCGCCGGACAAAATGTTGCACGCATTCCCTCTTGGCGCGTCCCCAAGCTGCGTCGCGGCATCGGTGTCGTGTTCCAGGACTTCCGTCTTCTACCGCAGAAGAACGTTTTCGAGAACGTCGCCTTTGCCATGCAGGTGGTGGGGGAGAGCCGAAGTGCAATCCGCGACCACGTGCCCGAGGTCTTGAAGCTCGTTGGACTGGAGGGCAAGGAAAAGCGCCAGCCAGATGAACTTTCCGGCGGCGAACAGCAGCGTGTGGCCATTGCCCGCGCAATTGCCAACAAGCCGCAAATTTTGCTTGCCGACGAGCCGACCGGAAACTTGGACCCGGCCACGAGCGTCGGGATCATGAACGTCTTGGACCGCATCAACCAAAACGGCACAACGGTCCTTATGGCCACGCACGACGATGGAATCGTCAATTCCATGCGTCGACGCGTCGTTGAGCTTTCCTTGGGCAGGATCATGCGCGATGAGAGCTCTGGCGAGTACACCTCGATGATCCCGGTGATCAATCAGGACGGAACACGCGAATTACGGCAGGCCGATCACAGTACGTGGCAGAAACCGTCGAATCGCAGCCAGGCCTTCGCGCCGTTTGACACTGAGGACGACACGCCATGAAACTCGGATTTATTCTCGGCGAAGTAGGCGCTGGCCTCCGCCGAAACCTCTCCATGGTGGTCTCCGTAGTCTTGGTCACCTTCATTTCGTTGACCTTCGTGGGTACCGCGGCGCTCATGCAGATGCAGATCTCGCAGATGAAGGGCTATTGGTACGACAAGGTCCAGGTGGCCATTTATCTGTGCGGTGAGCACAACGAAGGAACCAACTGCACCGAAGGTGCGGTAACCGAGGACCAACGCGGCGAAATTGATTCGATGTTGGGCTCCTCGGCGGTGAAGCCATACGTCGACAGCTTCGAATACGAATCGAAGGAACAAGCCCTCACCCACTTCCGCGAACAGTTCGAAAACTCGTCCATGAGCGAAACCGTAACTGCCGACCAGCTTCCGGAGTCGTTCCGGGTTTCCTTGGTTGATCCTGAAAAATACCAGATCATCAAGGAACTCTTCTCTTCGATGGACGGAGTCGACGTGGTGGTCGACCAGCGGGAGTTGCTCGAGAAGATCTTCTCTATCATCAACATCGCATCTTTCGTTGCCATCGGCATTGCCGGCGTAATGATCCTTTGCGCGGTGTTGCTCGTTGGAACAACGATTCGCCTGTCCGCCTACTTACGTCGCCGCGAAACTGGCATCATGCGCCTGGTGGGGGCCTCGAAATCCTCGCTCCAGTTGCCCTTCATTTTGGAAGGCGTCATCTCGGCATTGATTGGCGCGTTGTTGGCCGGTGGCGTCTTGTGGGCGGCGGTAAGGTTCCTTATCGACGGGAAGCTTGCGCTCGACTATAAGGACACTGCCTTCATATCCACCGGCGAAGTTTTCCTGGTGGCACCGTGGTTGATCCTGCTGGGCGTGGTTTTGGCTGGTGTATCGTCGTTGGTAACCTTGCGGCGCTACTTGAAGGTTTAGGGCGCCGCCTACCTATGAATAATTCAGTTCACCGAGGACTCAAAGGACATTTATGTTAGCCAAAGCAGTATGGTGCCGTATGGCGCGTTCGGGAGCCGTGGGCGCATTGTCGATCGCCCTCTTGGTTTCCGGGGGCGTGGGTGCCCACGCGGATGAGCTAGATGACCAAAAGCGCCAAGTTGAACAGAACATCGATCACCTCTCCGAGGACTTGGAAGTCCTCGATGACGATATCAAGGTCACCGATGCGAAGCTTCGAGGACTGCAGGCACAGCTTCCCGGGGCTGAACAAGCCCTGGCAGATGCACAGGGCAGGGTGCGAAGGGCCGCCGATGAGGCGGCCGATCTCGCCCGGAGGGTCCAAGCGGCTCGCGAAACGCGCGATCAGCTGAACGTGAAAATCGCCGAGGGCAAGGCGAGGCTTGAGGATTCCAAGCAAATCATCGGACAGATTGCAACGGAAGCCTATAAGCGGGGCGGAGTCTCCTCGGACCTCTCACTGCTCATGAACGCCACTTCCGACGGCAATCTGGCCGCGGGCATGGATCTCGCAGACCAGGCCATGCGGTCGCAAAATGCCGCGCTCGATGCCTTGTCCGAACAGTCGGCGACCGACGCCAACGCGAAATTGCGTCTGGCTGCAGTGGAAGCTGAAATTACCGACCTCAAGTCCGCCGCCGATGCAGCGCTGGCGCGCGAGCAAGTCGCCCGTGACGATGCCGAGTCCAAGAAACGTGAACTTGATGGGATCATCTCTCAGACGGACGCGCTGAGTGCCGAACTCCTCGCCCAGCGTCCGCGCATTCAGCAGAAGCTGCGCGCCGAAGAGGCCGACCAGGTCAGGATCAACGGGGAAATCAAGGAACGCCAGGAGCGCCTGATTCGTGAGGAAGCCGAGCGCAAGCGCAAGGCTGCCGAGGCTGAGCGCAAGCGCAAGGCTGAGGCCAAAGCGAAATGGGAACGTGAAGAGGCAGCTCGGGCCAAGGAGGCCAGGGAAGAAGCCGCTCGACAGAAGAAAAAGAACACGTACGTTAAACCCAAGTACGTTGCACCCGCTCCGCAAGCGGCTCCGCCGGAAAGAAGTTCATGGGGCTTGATCAAGCCGGTAAGCGGCGGACGGCAGACCTCGGGCTTCGGTTGGCGGCCCACACCTGCGGGAACGATCGACTACGGTGGGCGAGGTGGTTACGTGCATGCCGGGGTCGACTGGGGCTTCGGCGGACAATGCGGCTCTCCCGTGCACGCAGCTGCGGACGGAGAGGTTTGGATGGCCGGCTGGGGCGGAAGCTCCGGAAACAAGGTCACCATCAGCCATGGTGTGGTGAAGGGCCGGGCACTGGCAACGAACTACCATCACATGCAGCGGATTGTGGTCGGCGTCGGCGAGAACGTGAAGCAGGGCCAGCTCGTCGGCTACGTCGGAACGACCGGCAACTCCACCGGCTGCCACATGCACTTCGAGACGATTCTTAATGGTGCGGCCGTAAACCCATTGGGACTTCTCTAGCGGTAAGCTATAAGCTCGCCAAGTGACGAAACCACTCGCGGAGAGGAGTTGCCAACGTGTCTAAGAAAGACCCGGAACAGCGGATTATTGCCAGCAACCGCAAGGCCAGACATGACTTCGAGATTCTCGATACCTACGAAGCCGGAATGGTGCTCAGCGGGACTGAAGTGAAATCCCTGCGTGAGGGCAAGGCTTCGCTGGTTGATGGATTTGGCCAGTTCTACCGCAATGAACTGTATGTGGAGAATGTCTACATCCCGGAGTACCTCAATGGCTCGTGGACGAACCATGCAGCCCGGCGGCGACGCAAGCTGCTCCTGCACCGCCAAGAGCTGCTGAAAATTGAACGCAAGATCAATGAATCCGGTCTGACGATCGTGCCGCTGAGCCTGTATTTCAAGAACGGGCGTGCCAAGATCGAAATTGGCGTTGCGCGGGGTAAGAAGGAATACGACAAACGCCAAAGCCTGCGTGAAAAACAGGACAATCGCGAGGCGCTTCGCACCATGCGGGAACGTAATCGCGGAGCTCGTGAGTAGTTGTCGCATCCTCGGGTCGGGAACCCACCGGTTCTCTCCACTCCGATGGCCGCAGTCCAACAGGGAATAGACGTGAGGCGATTGTGCGTTAGACTAGATATGCACGGTTAATCCGTGTGGTTGGGGCAACGCAAGTTGCTCATTGACAACAAAATACGGGGATGATCGGTTTCGACGGTGTGAGTCGCGACATGTGAAGCGGGCCGAGGATGCAAAGTTATCTCGTAAACGCTCTTTGCAAAACAATAAGTGCCGACTCAAAGCGCACTGACTTCGCTCTCGCTGCCTAAGCAGCCAGACAGTCCGTAAGCCAGGGGATGCTATCGCCCCTGTTCCTTACGTCATTTAGATAGCCACTGCGGGAAGTTTTCGTTACCGGAACGACCTGCATAATTTAGGTAACTGTGCCCGGATCAGCCGCTTGTTTGCATGACGGCTGGGGCAGAGAAAATCCAACGCAAACTGCGCCCGGAGAAGACCTGGCAACACCACATCGGACGGGAGTTCAATTCTCCCCATCTCCACAATGAACGCCCTGCGGATCTCTGGATCCGCAGGGCGTTTCTTGCGTTAACGAGTAATCGTCTATTCAGGGTCCCACCTGCTTAAAACAATGTTGGGTTGGTTATGCGTCGACGTTGCCAGTGGTCATTTCGACGTGGAATCTGTTCCGGGTCCATGTACTTGGGCAGCATGACTCCAGGCAAGCCGTTGATGTCCCGGACCAATTTAAGTTTCCCAGAATGGAAGTCATGGTGGTGGGCACTGCAGCCCGGACCAGAATTCTCGGCGCTGGTCACGCCTCCGTCCTGCCACGCATCGATGTGGCAGATTTCGCAATGCTCCGGCGGCACCGTGCAACCCGGAACCAGGCAGCCGCCGTCCCTGGCAAGAACGGCCTGTCGAATATAGTCCGGAACGAAACGTTGTTCCCGCCCCAGATCCAGGATTTGGCTCTCGGCGTTGAAAACGATGGGCAGGACCCCGGCATCGCATAGCAGCCGCCTAAGTTCCCCTGGACTGATTTCGAGCCCGTGGGCGGTGACGCCGGCCTGTTCCGCCAGACCTAAGAGGGTTTCTAGCCTGCAGTGGACCACCAAGGTTGCCCGGGCCAGGCCTTTGTCGCCATTCCCGTTGCGTCCCCCGATGCTTTTCAGGGCGTTGAGGATCGAGTGGAGGCGACGCCGTGCAGGCGTCAGCCCGTCATCTGCGGGAATGCCCGACTGCCAGTTCTCCGTTGTAGGCGCTCCGGCTGCAGAACCCTGTGCCAATGAATCCAATGTGTGGTCTGGGGTGGCCGCCAACCCCAGGTCGGTGTATGCGGTCCGGGGGAGTCCTTCCACGGGTGTTCCCGGATCAGCCCATGAGGGGATGCTGGGTCCTTCGTCTCGTCCCGGCTGTTCAGCGGCATCGTCACTGGCCTTCTTCATAGCATCGGCGGCAGCTTGGGCGAGTCGCTCTCTGTTGCCGGCTGCGGTACGCGGGTTGTCCGCGTTGGCGAAGTGCGCCAGGAACACCTCGGCCTCGAGATTGAGCATGCACAGACTGAAATAGGAAAAGTGCTCGGTGCGCCGGGTAAGGAAGATTCCGGTCTTGGCACCTACTTCTTCTGCGCTGGGTTCGCCGCGGTGCTCTTCAACCATCGATCGGTGCCAGGCAGTGATCAACTTGCCGGTTGCCTGCGGCCCCTGGGTGCGCAACGATTCCAGGATCTGACGTTCCATGGTGCCGGTCAGTTGCGCTGGGGCGGTTTGCTTCTTGATGATGGGTGCGGCCTTGTCGAGCTTTTTCGCTGCCTGGATTGCATGCTTGGGGTCGATCCGTCCAGCCTGCGCGTCGGCAGAAAGCTGCGGGTAGCGGGCCGGGTGCGTGATCCCGTTGATGTCCGTGTGGGAGAGCAACGCAGGGGCGGCGTTGATGCGGTCGCGCACCTCGAAGAATCCGACCCCCAATAGATGCTGAAGTAGGTCGGCTGTGTCCTTGTGGGGCAGGCGTCCGGTTGGTGCCGTCGCGGGATCCTCGGGTAGTTTCAAGCCCCCGTCGACGAGAGCCGCCGGTTGGGCGATCGCGGCGGAGAGCTGTTCGAGTGAGTCAAGCGACAGTTCGTGGGCGAGGGTGCGTTGGGCGCCCTGTGCCGCGAGGATCTGGATGAAAGCAGTGCGTCGTTCCGCGCGTTCCACGACCAGCGCCAGTGCGGCTGCTTCGGTGGGGGAGGTGGTCTGGATGGCCAGTTCGGTGGCGGTGGCGACGAAGAATTCCTCCGCGGCGAGCAATGAGCGCAGGCGATCGACCCCGGCCACTGCGTGGCCGGGCCTGGAAGGGTGGCCGCCGTGCCCGGGGCCGTTCCTCCGGTTCTGGTCGAATTGCTCGATATGCATGCCATTGAGCATGGCTGATGTGTCGACCCCGTTTCCAGAGGCAGCGAAAATCTGTGGACAAGCCGCTGGCGAGCCATCGCGGTTGGCTTCCAGAACCTCAAGAGGGCCCTCCCTTGTGCGGGGGAGCGCCCTGCCCCGTTCGCGGGATTCATGCGTCCGAACGAATCTCGGCTCCCGTCCCCGGACAGCCTAAAGGGGACGGACGGCGGCGGGGCACCGGATCGATGCCGGTGCGCTCCGCCGCCGTCCGCCCCCCTCAATCGGCAGAGCGCGGGCTGCCATGGCGGGTGGTGCCGGTGAAGGCTACTCGCCGGCGCCCGTGGTGATCGACGGCGCGGACTTCGGTGACTTCAGCGCCGCCAGACGTGCCTCGATCTCGGTCTGCTCGCCCAGGTCCTCCAGTGAGTTGAACTGGGCGTCCAACGACGAGGAAGCGAGTTCGGCGGCACCGCGCACTCGGGCTTCTTCGCGACGGATCTTTTCCTCGAAGCGGCTGACTTCGCTGGTGGGATCCATGATGTCGATGCTCTTCACGGCTTCCTGCACCTGGTTCTGCGCCTGGGCGGACTTGGCGCGGGCAACGAGTTCGTCGCGCTTGGAAAGGAGCTGCTGGCGCTTGGACTTCATGGCGTCCAGGCCCGACTTGAGCTTGTCAACGATGTCGCGCTGCGAGGTGATGGTTGGCTCGGCGGACTTCGCCTCCGACTCGGACTGCATCTGGCGCTGGATGGCGACCTTGGCCAGCGAATCGAACTTGTCGGCATTTGCGCCGTCGCCGGCGGAACGGAACTCATCGGCCTTGCCGGAGGCGGCCAGTGCCTTGTTGCCCCAATCCGAGGCGGCCTGGACATCCTCGGTGTAGTCTTCCTCCATCATGCGCAGGTTGCCGATGGTCTGCGCCACGGCGGTTTCGGCCTCGGCGATGTTGTCGGTGTAGTCGCGCACCATTTGGTCGAGCATCTTCTGCGGATCTTCCGCGGAATCGAGCATGGCGTTGATATTGGCCTTGGCCAGCTGTGCGACACGACCAAAAATAGACTGCTTTACCACGGTGAGACCTTTCGTTGACTGTCTTGTTGAACTTTTCCCTGTCGCGCTTCCGTGTGCCGGAGCTGCGTTACTGCAATCAAGGGGCGGGGCCGGCCTAGAAGTTGCCCCCGTCGCCACCGCCGAAGCCGCCTCCGAAGCCGCCGCCTCCGCCGCCGCCGAATCCACCGAAACCGCCGCCGCCAAAGAGGCCACCGCCGGAGTCGCCGGAATGGGAACCGCCGCGCAGGATGGAATCAATGAGGATGCCGCCGAGGATGGCACCGCCAAGACCGCTGCCGCCTCCGCGCCCCCCGCCAAAGCCGCCGCCGCCGAAACCGCCGCCGAAGCCATCGACATCGTTTTCCGCCTCGCGTGCGGCCTGGTCGGCCAGTGCAGAGGCATGCTCGGCATGGGACAGGGCGGTGGACGGGTCCGAGGGGGCCAGACGCAGGGCCTCCTCGACGTTGCGCTGGGCCTCGGCGAGGCGGGTGCGCGCGGTGGCGCCGACGCCGCCGCGCCTGGCCCTGATGAAGTCGTCGGTGCCGCTGATCTTCATCTGAGCGGTGCGGATGGCGGACTGCAGGGACTCGGCCGCGCGGTTGGCGCGTTCCCGCGCGTCGCGGATCTGGTTCAGCTGCTCATTGAGCGGGCGAAGACCGGCATCGACCTCCGAGACGAGCGCCACCGGATCCACCAGGCCGCTGCCGACCTGGGACTGGACCGAGGACAGCGCTGCCTCTAGGCGGGCGACGGAACCGGCAAGCTCGGGGTTGGAACCGTTGGCGACAAGGGCGCGGCCCTGCGCAAGGTCCTTCGCGGCGGTGGAAACCAGGGATTCGAGGTCCGCCCTGGCTTTGTCCAGGTCGTCTCCGGCGTGGGCGATCGCTTCAAGCAGCACGGTTGCCTGGTGCACGGCGTCCTCGCCGGCCCGCACGGCCACGGCGGCCTCTGAGGTCTCGGACGAGGCGATCTTCGCCTCCGCGGTGAGCACCGCGGTGTTGGCGAAGTCAAGCCGGTCGGTGGCCTCGGCAATGTTCGTGTGGACCTGGTGCAGCGCGCCCTCGGTGTAGCGGGTGGCGAGTTCGGCGAGATGGTCCTTCACGGTGCCGACACGTTGGCGCATGGGCTCGATCTGCGCCTTGAGCGAGGCGGCGGCGGCAGGTGCGTTCTGTTCCAGTTCGCGCAACGAGGTGAACTCCTCCGTGTGCAGCTCCAGTGTTTCGTTCACTGCCTCACAGCGGCGGATGATCTCCCCGAGCCAGGAACGCTGGTCGGCTTCGGTGTCAGGGATGTGGTCGTCCAGCTGCTGCTGCAACTTGAAGGACTCGGACATGTGCTCCTTGGCGGCAGCAATGTCCTCGGCGAAGGGCTTGATGGCGGCCTCGCCGAATTGGGCCTGCGCGAAGCCGACCTCCTGCTCGGAGGAGCGAATGGCGTCGTCGGCGGCAATCAGCAGGCTGCCGGCCTTGGTGCGCAGGTCAGGGATGCTCAGCGATGCCAGCGGATCCAGCGGCTTGCCGTCGGGGCCCGCGGCCACCGGCGGGGGACCTGCGGGAAGCTTCTTGCGGCGTGCCAGCGCCCAGGCGGTCGCACCGCCGACCACCGCGACGCCACCGACAAGGATCCATCCGGCGCCGCCGCCGGAGCCACCGGATTCGTTCGAAGCGGGCTCGCCACCGGTGGGCGACAAGCCGTTGGCCACGTTCTCGATGCCCGTGACCGCTCCCAGCGCCGCGGCCGCCCAATCTTGCTGGGACAACTGCGGGGCGACCATCCTGTTGTAGATGGTGCTGCTGTCTTCGGCGGAAATGTCACCGTCCTCGTGGGCGACGAATTTCGCGTTGCGCTGTTCCACGGCGATGGCCAGGACCGCGTCGCTGGTGCCCATCTGCTTGGACTCGGCAACGGCGTTAACCCATTCGTCGGGGTCGGCCGGATCGGAGAAGGTATCCACGAAGATGACGAAGAGCGACTGCCCGGTGTCCAGGCGCAGCTGGTTCACCGCGTCGGTCACTTCGGTGGCGTCGGACCCCAGAACCCGGGCCTGGTCCACCACGAACTCGCCCGGGGGAATCTGCACGGGGGAATCGGCCGAGGCCGGTGGTGCAAGCATGAACAGGGACAAGATTCCTGCGGAGGCAACAAGTGCCATCCGCCGGGGGAGCGACTTCATATTATTCCTTCACCCTTGCATGGTCGGCCGCGGAAACGTCGGGTCGGATGCGTGGATACTCGCAACTTTCCGGTTTCTGCTGTCGATGTTGATTCTATGGGGGCGATGCACGCGAGTCCACAGAATCGCCGGAGCATCCGGATGCTGATGGCGAATAACGCATTCTCACAGCTAACACTCAGGTGCCCCTTTTCGCCGCCACAGCCCAAAAGGGCATAGTTGTAACCAGGAAATGCAGGATTATCCACCTTCAGGATGGGAAAAAAGCCATGAGCGAGAACGAGTCACAGAACCCGGGAACCCCGGCCGACGGCCGGTCGCAGCCCGAATCCGGCGCCGTGCCGCCGCGCCCCGTGGCACCGCCAACCACCCCCGCCAGCGGTCCGGACGCCGCGCAGCCGGCTGCCAAGGAGCAGCCCGCCGCGGACGAAGGGCGGGCTCCGGTGGACAAGATCGAGGGCGCCGCGGACCAGACGCAGTCAATGCCGCGCCACACCGCCGCGCAGCAGGATGCCGCCGGCCCGCAGCAGCCTGCCTACGGACAAGCCTGGAACGCGCAGGGGCAGCATTCCGCCTCGCCCTACGGGTCCCCGACCCCCGAGGACCACGCCGCGGCCTTCGTCGCGCCCCCATCCCAGAACAATTCCCCGAAGAAGTTCACCTCCGGCGCCCTGATCGTGGGCATGGTTGCAGCAGCACTCGTGGGCGCCGGCGGCGCGGTGGGCGCCAATTACGTGATGTCCTCCAATGGAACCACCGTCTCATCGAGCACCCAGACGCCGCGGGGCGACGTGGTCATCAACAACCCGGAGAACGTCACCGCTGTCACCGCCGCAGCCGCCAAGGCCAGCCCCAGCGTCGTGACCATCGACGTCTCCGGCTCCGGCTCGGCCGGCTCGGGGTCAGGCATCATCCTGGACACCGCCGGACACATCCTCACCAACACGCACGTGGTGACCCTGGGCGGCACCACCGGCGACCCGTCGATCTCGGTGCGCACCTCGGACGGGAAGGTGCACAACGGCTCCCTGGTGGGAACCGACCCGCTCTCGGACCTGGCCGTGATCAAGATCGATGCACCGTCCCTGGTTCCGGCGACGTTGGGCGCCTCGTCCGACCTGAACGTGGGTGACACGGCGGTCGCCATCGGTGCACCGCTGGGCCTGAGCGGCACCGTCACCGACGGCATCATCTCCACGCTGAACCGCACCATCTCCGTGGCCTCCTCGGCGGTGCCCGAACAGGACGAGAGCGCGGAGGGAGACGGGGACGGGAACCAGTTCAACTTCCGGTTCCCCGGTGTCCCGGAGCAGCAGTCCGGGTCCGCCGGCTCGATCTTCATCAACGTCATCCAGACCGATGCAGCCATCAACCACGGCAACTCGGGCGGCGCACTGGTGGACGTCAACGGGGACATCATCGGCGTGAACGTCGCGATCGCCTCCTCCGGTTCCGGTTCCGAGGGCTCCTCGGACAGCGGGTCGATCGGCGTCGGCTTCGCGATCCCGATCGACTACGCCAAGCGCATCGCCAACGACATCATCGCCGACGGCTCGGCCTCGCACGGCATGCTCGGGGTCGAGGTGCTGGCCAAGCCCGCATCCGTGGAGAGCGGCGGATCGTCTTCCTTCAGCGTCGGCGCCGAGGTCAAGAAGGTCGTTGCCGACAGCCCGGCGGCCGCCGCCGGCCTGGAGGTCGGGGACGTGATCACCGGGGTGGATGCCCGCACCATCTCCGACAGCACCTCACTGACCGCCGCGATCCGAGAGCTCCCTTCCGGTGGAAAGGCGGAAATCCACTACACCCGCGGCGGGAACGCTGCCACGGCGAATGTGACGGTCGGGGAATCCCCGGCCAGTTGATTCCGGGCCCGCCCGCAACACGGGGTAACACGGCCGGTCCCGCCGGCCGCAACGCGGCGCAACACGACGCAATCCGGCGAAATGTCACGGGACGCGGCGTGCCTGCAAGAAGGACCACGCCCTCTTCCTGCAGGCACGCCGCGTTTGGTGCGTCGGAGCCGGGAACGGGCAGCTCGCGGGGCCCGGGCAATGCCATCGGGCGGTGCCCGGCACCGATACGATATACGAGGGGGAAAGGGCCGGTCCCGCCCGCCTTTGGCGGAAGCCGGTGAGCACCGGCCGCCGTTTCCACCCAGATCTGTCCACGTTTTCAGAAAGGCAGCAATGAGCCAGAACACCGGCACGCCCTTGAACATTCTCGTGTTGGTCAAACACGTGCCAGATGTCCAATTCGAGCGCCAGCTGACCGGTCCGGGCAACAGACTGGACCGCAAAGATTCCGTCCTGTCGGAACTCGACGAATACGCCATCGAGGCCGCCCTGGCGCTGTCCGAGTCCCGCGGCGGGGACAAAGCCGGCAACACCGTCACGGCGATGACGATGGGCCCGGACGCGGCGGCGAACGCCGTGAAGAAGTCCCTGCAGATGGGTGCCGCGAAGGGTGTGCACATTTCCGATCCCGCGCTGGCGGGCTCCGACGCCGGGGCCACGTCCCTGGTGCTGGCCACGGCCATCAAGCACCTGGGCGGCTTCGACGTGGTGCTCACCGGCATGGCCTCGACCGACGCGGAAACCTCGCTGGTGCCGGCGCAGCTGGCCGAACGCCTGGGCATGGCGCAGCTGACCAACCTGTCCAAGGTCGAGCTCGACCCCGGATCCAACACGGTTACGGCGGTGCGTGAGGGCGAGGACGGGGCACAGACCCTGGAAGCCGGGCTGCCGGTGCTGCTCTCGGTCACCGACCAGGCCAACGAGCCGCGCTACCCGAATTTCCGCGGGATCCTGGCAGCCAAGAAGAAGAAGGTCACCACGCTCACGCTCGCCGAGCTGGGCCTGGCCGAATCGGCAGTGGGCGCCGCCGGGTCCGCGACCCGCGTCCTGGGCGCAGATCCGCGCCCGCCGCGCGCCGCCGGCGAAATCATCACCGACTCCGGCCAGGCCGGCATCGCGCTGGTTGACTTCCTTGCCGACGCCAAGCTGATCTAGCACCTACCCAAGGGGATACACGCATGATGAAGATATTGGTTTACATCCACGCCCCCGCCGGCACGCCATCCAAGGGCCAGCGCGAGCTGCTGGCGCTGGCGGCCCGGCTGGGCGATGCAAGCGCGGTGCTCGGCGGCCCGGCCGACGATGCCGCACTGGCGGGGCTTGGCGCAGCCGGCGCCAGCGGTTTCTATGCCGCTGCCGGCGGCCTGGACGCCGGCGGGCTCATCGCCCCCGCCGTATCGCTGCTGGAGGCAGCGGTGCGCGCATCGGGTGCCTCGGCGGTGCTGTTGCCCAACAGCGTCGAGGGACGCGAAATCGCCGCACGGACTGCGGTGCGCCTGGACGCCGGAGTCATCACCGACGCCATCGACGTGGACGCCGAGCTGACGGTGACCAAGCCGGTGCTCGCCGGCAGCTGGACCGTGAAGGCACAGGCCACCCGCGGACCGGCGCTGATCACGCTGAAGGCCAACAGCATCGAGGTGCCCGAGGCGGCGCCCGCCGTCGGCGCAACTGCGCCGGTGCACGAGCTCGAAATCGGCGACACGGCCCCGGCTGCCCGCATCACCGCCACCGCACCGCACACCGCCACCGGGCGCCCGGAACTCTCCGAGGCCCGCTTCGTGGTGGCAGGCGGCCGCGGCGTCGACGGGGATTTCGGCCCCGTCGAGGACCTGGCCGACGCGCTGGGCGCGGCGGTGGGCGCCTCGCGCGCCGCCACCGACGCCGGCTGGATCGACCACTCGGCGCAGGTCGGGCAGACCGGCACCACTGTCTCCCCGCAGCTGTACATCTCCGCCGGGATCTCCGGGGCCATCCAGCAAAAGGCAGGCATGCAGACGGCCAAGACCATCATCGCGATCAACAAGGACCCCGATGCCCCGGTCTTCGAGATCGCGGACCTGGGCATCGTGGGGGACCTTGCCACGGTGCTGCCGCAGGCAGCCGCCGAGATCCGCCGGCGCAAGGGCTAGCGGGCGTGGGCATCTTTGACCCCGGGACCGAGCCGGTCAACCGGGTGCTGTGCTTCGGCGCGCACCCCGACGACCTGGACTTCGGGGCCTCGGGCACCGTGGCGGCCTGGACCGCCGCCGGCGTGCAGGTCGAATACTGCATCATGACCGACGGTGACGCCGGGGGATTCGATGCGCGCACCGCGGCGGAGATCACCGCGACCCGGCACAAGGAGCAGCGCGCGGCCGCGGCCCTGGTGGGAGTGGACACCGTGCACTTCCTGGGGGAGGCCGACGGCTTCCTGGAGCCCAACCACCGCGTCATGAAGCAGGTCGTCGCGCTGATCCGCGCGCTGCGCCCCGACGTGGTGGTGGCCATGCACCCGGAACGCAACTGGGAGCGGATCCAGCGCTCGCACCCCGACCACCTGGCCTGCGGCGAGGCGGTGACCCGCGCCATCTACCCGGCGGTGGAGAACCCGTTCTCCTACCCGGAACTGCTCGAGGCGGGGCTAGAGGCGTACAAGCTGCCGTGGCTGTGGCTCTACGGGGCACCGGCCGAGCGCGAGAACCACCGGGTGGAGATCACCCAGGTGTTCGACCTCAAGCTCTCCGCGCTTCGCCAGCACCTGAGCCAGCACCCCGACGTGCCGGCCATGGAACGCTATGTGCGGGCCCAGAGCGCGGACCAGGGAGCCAAGGCGGGCCTGGCCCCCGGCGCCCTGGCGGAGGCCTTCCACGTGGTGGCGGTCAACGCGGCTGACACCATCGCCGGTTTCTAGCGTTCATCGGACCAGAGCACAGTGGGCCGTCTTCCCTGCGTAGGGGAAGACGGCCCACCGTCGTCTGCGGCGCGGGTGCGCCGATGCGTCGCTACTTCGGCTCGGGAAGGTCAAGCACGGCAAGCGGCGCGGAGCTCGGGGCGGTGCTGCTGCCATCGGCCGGCTCCAGCGAGACCATGACGGAGGCGATCTTCTCGACGCCGTTGAATCCCTCCTGCGCCGGTTCCTCCCCGGGAACGACGTTGGCCAGCAGGGTGGGCCTGTCGGTGGAGGCCTCGATGAGCCACACCGAGTAGGTCTCGCTCGAGCCCACGTCCGGCAGGCCGGTGAGCTCGATCATGCCTGCATCGGCCTTCGCCGAGGTGGTGAGCACGGCGTTCCCGCCGCCTTCCAGTTCCGCCTGGACGACGACCTGGTCGGAGGCGCGCTCGACCTTGGAGACGTAGTTGGTCGGGACCAGGGTCGACAGGCCCGCGATGAGGCCGATCAGGAGCACTGCCAGGCCCGCAACCACGAGCACCCACCTCTTGAGCGGGCGTCGGGCCGGGCGCTCGGCGTCGGTGGACACCTGGTCCACCAGATCCATGCCGAGGTCCTCTTCGTTCTCGTCGCCGCGATGCGCGGGGGTGGCGGGATCGGTGCCGGTCATGAGTTGCCGTCCTTTGGAAATCGAGTTGGGGTGGCCGGGGAATGCCACGTGTAAGCATAGGCGAGAAGCCTAGGTGTTTAGTGTGTGCCGGCCGGATACCGGCCGCATGCACCGGGTGCCTAGCGCGCGCCGGTGCCGGTGCCGGTGCCGGCGAAGCCGTGCTGTCGCCAGGCCTCGTACAGCGCGATCGAGGCGGAGTTGGCCAGGTTCAGCGAGCGGCGGGCCTCCAGCATGGGCAGGCGCACCGTGGAGGTCACGTGCGCGTCCTGCTTCACCTCGGTGGGCAGGCCGACGGATTCGGGGCCGAAGAGCAGCACGTCGCCCGGCTCGTAGGCCACATCGGTGTACATGGTCCCGCCCTCGGAGGTGAAGGCGAAGACGCGTGTGGGGGCCAGGGCAGCCCACGCCGATTCGAGGTCCTTGTGGACGGTGACCACTGCCAGGTCGTGGTAATCGAGGCCCGCCCGGCGCAGCTTGGAGTCCTCGAAGTCGAAGCCCAACGGCTCAACGAGGTGCAGCTCTGCGCCGGTGACGGCGGCCAGGCGGATGGCATTGCCGGTATTGCCGGGAATTTCGGGAGTGTAAAAAAGGATTCGGAACACGCCCCCCAGTTTACGGTGCCGGGGCCCCGACGCCCGCAGGGGCCCGGTCCATGGCGCGGCCCCTGGCCCGCCCGGGCGGGAAGCTGTCCCGCGTGGTTAGTACATTCCGCCCAGCAGGCGCGCCAAAATGGTGCGATCCACCACATGCGGGGCCGGCCCGGTGCCCAGGAACATCTTCATTTCCCGCACCAGGTTGATGGCGTTGACGACATTCAGCGCGTTGATGGGGCCGGGTTCGGCGCCGCGGGCGTAGTCGATGACTGGTTCGTGCAGGTTCCCGTCCGGGGACAGGATGACCGTCCAGCCGGTGACGTTCAGCTCGGGGAAGAGGCGCTGCATCTCGTGCACCAGCGGGGCAATGCGCGGCGGGTCGATGTGCTTGCCGTCGCGCAGCAGCGAGGCACCGTCCCAGCGGTAGACGCCCTTGGGCAACATCATGGAGTGGATCAGCGCCAGCCGGTAGCCGCCCAGCAGGACGTGGTCGATGTAGCCCCCGCCCGGGGCATGCAGCCCGTTGACCAGACGCGTGGAGGGCAGCGACGGCAGCACCCTGCGGACCAGCAGTTGGACCGTGCGGTTCTCCCGCGCCAGCCGGGCCTGGGCACCGAAGATCCCGCGCTTGCGCGGGGTGCCATGCACCTGGCGGACCGAGGTTTCCCGGTCAATGGCACCGGGGACATCGAGCGCCGGGAGGTAGGTCGTGGCGTCGGTGGCCGAGGGGCGGGCATTGTCGGTCCCAAAACGCATCGAGCCTCCGTCGGACGGGCTTCCGCCGGCCTCGGGGGCTGGCGCCTTGCCGCGCCGGTAGCTTGATTCGGTGCCGTAGCTGCGGTCATAGCGGGTGCGGGCAGCGGGGTCGATCAGCGTTTCGTAGGCCAGCGTCACGGCGGCGAAGTCCCGGGCGTCTCCGCCGTGGTCCGGATGGGTCATGCGGGCAGCCTTGCGGTAGGCGGACTTGATCTCGGTGGCGCTGGCGGTGGGGGCAACGCCCAGGACCTCGTAATGGGTTTTCCGCTGGGCCACGTGGCTGCCTTTCGGATCGGGAATGCAGGCATCGATGCGCGATGTTGCTCAAGCGATCTTACCGGTTGCCGATGGACGTTTGCCCTGCAGGACCGCTCCCGTGCGCCCGGCGGTATTCGGCCAGCAGGCCGCTATCCTCCTCGAGCAGAAGGTGCAGGGACATCACGCGGGACACATCCGTGGGGGTGCCGCGGGCAATCCGGCGCGAGTCCCCGCCCACCAGCAGCGGGGAGAAGGTCACGCAGAGGCTGTCCACCGCATCGGCCCGCTGGAAGTCGCCAAGGAGCGTGGGCCCGCCCTCGGAATGGATCACGCGCAGGCCCTTGCCGTGCAGCGTCCGGATGATCCACCGGGGGTCGATGACAGGCCCCGGGTCCCCGGAAGCGATGACCTCCGCCACCGCGCCCAGGGCCGCCGCCCGCTCCGGATTCGCGGCGCCCGAGGTGAGGACCAGGATCTTGCCGGGGTTCGTGGTGAACAGTTCGCTCCCGGGATCCAGGTCCAGGTGCCCGGAGACCACCGCCAGCAACGGGCGCTCGGGCATGCCGCGCGCC
>NZ_JBIXLM010000017.1:0-89028 GCF_045798545.1 Paeniglutamicibacter sp. ORCA_105
GAAGTAGGCACCCCAGCAGCCGAGAAAGTGGCCGCCCGTGACAAACCGGGGGAACGCGGCGCCCTGGGGGTGTTGCCACCCGCGGGGGCCGGGGGGGGCGGGGCCCCCGGGCCCCCCCGGGGGCCCCCCCCGCCACTTTTGATGCGCTGGGGACCGGCAGTGTGGCTATTCGAGACCGAGGGAGAACGCAGCATCCAGGTCATGGCTTGAATATGCCCGGAACGCAATATGTGTTTGGGTCCCGGTGATGCCTGGAACCTTGGATAGTTTGTTGGCGATGACTTCGGCCAGCTCCTCGTGGTGGCGGACCCGGGCGATGGCGATGAGATCCCAGTCGCCGGCGACCGAGTAGACCTCGGAGATGCCTTCGATGTCCGAAATCTTTTCGGCGCACTCGGGAATGCTGTCAGAAGCGGTTTGGATCATGACGAATGCAGTGACCACGTGGGTACCTCCAGATGGTTATGGGCGGTGGTTTTCTGAACTTGATTTGAGCCTAGTTCAGGATGTTGGCGTGCGCACGCGGCGGCGCGCTATAAGGTTTGTGGCCACCCTGCGTCCCACCAGGAACACTCCGAGCACAATCGTTGCGACAATGATGAACGGCACCGCGGCGGTGGCGCCAAACAGCACGCGCAGGGATAGCCCCAAGGCGACGGTGCCGAGCCATACGAGGATGCCGGTGGGCCAGATCCGCGAGTGGTTGGTCCAGGGGCGTGAGAGCAGCGTCAGTGCGGCCAGCGCCAGCAGGAAAGGCGCGGCGGTTTGGATCACGCCCAGAATGGTCAATGAATGTTGGTGGGAGCCCCGCCCGCTCAACGCGAAGATCAGGACAAGGACCACATCGATCGCGAAATACGCGATCCAGGTCTTACGAGAGGTCATGCTTTTATTCTACGTGGCGTAGTACATAGTTGTGCCCCCAAGGGGAGTGTGACCGATCGGAAGCGTCCTACGGTGAGGGTGAGGGTGTGGGCGTTGGACTTGGTTGCCGTGCCCTGGTCGGTGTCGAGGTTGACGAGGGCTTCGGTGCTTTCGACGGCGTCGGCCTTGGTGCCGGTTTCGGTGGTCGTGCCTTCGAGGGCCTCGGTGGCGCGGGCTTGGTCGTGGGCGTTGCGGGGCGGGGGAGCAGGTCGAGTTCGACCAGCACGGTCTTCTCGGTGGAGCCAAAGACCCTGCCCGAGGGAGTGGCTGCCAGTCGGGGGCCGAAGCGCTGCTTGCCCTTCGGGGTCCCGATGACCGCCTTGGTGCCGGCGCGGAAATCCACGACAGTGGTGGTGCCCGTGGCGCTGTGCACGAGCTTGGAGCCGTCGCCCACCTGGGCGATGTCGGCGTTGGCCCATCCGGGGCGGTGGGCGGCGTTGCGTGTGGGGGTGAGGCGGTGGCGCCGGACGAGTTTGCCGTTGGCGGGATCGATGATGTTGATGCCCTCGACGTCGGCCACCACCAGCCAGCCGGCGATGAGCTTGGGCGCATAGAGGGCACCGGAAGAAGCGACTGGTGAAGTTTCCCAGACCTTCTTTTTCGTGGCGATCTCCAACTTGAAGACCTTGGCCGGTCCCTTGGTGTCCGGGATGCCGTAGCCGTTGCGCACCGACGAGGTCCCGTAGACATGGCGCTCATCGGCTGCAAGGCCGATGATGGAGTGGGCACGGACGAATCCGGCCCCGCCGCCGTTGAGCACCCAACTGATCTTGTTGGTGCGGGGTTCGATCATTCCCAGCACGCCGCCGGCCCGCCCGTAGTCCGGCACGGTGCCGAAGAACACGTTGCGGGAGTTCACGGCCCAGCCGAACGGACGGGACTGGTGGTATTTGCGGCTCAACCGTTCCAGCCGCACGTAGCCCCCGGGCTTGTCCTTCATCCGGCTGTCCATGCTGATGATGTCCGCCGAGCCGTAGGAGCCGATGTAGCTGCGCGTGGCATCGAATTCGATCATGGCCTCAATCTGGTTGACGAGGTCTTCGTCGTCGGGGGAGTGCCAGCGTGCGCCGGTGTCGGGATTGACCGCGGCCAGCCCGTCACCCATGTAGCCGCCCACATACACCTTTCCATCGGAGTGCCCCATGAGCGACTGGATCGTGAATTCCCCGTCGGTGAGCGAAACCGTGCGCACCTTGTCGATCTTGCCGGTGGCGAGGTTAAAGGTTTCGAGGCGCAGGCCCGTGGGGATCTGGCTCGCCACGAGCACCGCCTTGGAGGTGGCGTGCAGTGCCAGGGGTGCACTGGTGCCTACCGGGCCGAGCTTGGTGTCCCGCCACGTCGCGGTGTCCGTCGCGTAGAGAATTCCCTTGGAGATGTTGAAGATGCGCCCGCCGCCCTGGGCCGATTTCTGCCCGCTGCCCTTGACTTCCGCCGAGGCGCGGCGGGCGCCCCAGACCCGATCGACCTTGCCCGTCCACTTCTTGCTGGCGGGGTCCAGCAGCAACTGGGCAGTGATGTCGCTGGCCGTGACCACGACGCGGTTTCCGATCACGTCGATGGAGGAGATGAAGCCGTTGTGCATCGGGTCGGGCAGTTGGACCTCGGTGCGGCGCCCGGGGTGGCTTGCGGGGAAGGTGAAGAGCCGCGGGTTGCGGGAACCTGTCCCGACCCAGACCTGGTCGTCGGGGCCAATGGCCACGCGCCTGACGTAATCGGTGTCGGCCGCGACGCGGGAGTGGGCCCGGATCCTCTTTGTCGCCGCGGTGTAGGTAAAGGTTGCACCGTTTGGATAGGTGCCTCCCCACACGTTTCCGACCGAATCCAGGCGCAACTCGTAGAGCACCGTCGCCCCGGGAACCACCGCGACCCGGCGAACCTGCTTGGGGCTGGTTGGGCTCCAGGACAGTAGGCTGCCGCTGGTGCTCAGATAAAGGGTCTTGCTTGTCCGGTCCCAGACCAGGGATTCGATCCCGCCGTTGTGGCTGCCGGGGATGGACACCACGTGCACCGGTGCCCCCGCATCGGGGTTGACGATCTGCAGTTGGTTGACCGGTCCGACGATTGACACGGCAAGCCAGGGGACCGGTGCCGAGGTCAGCCCGGGCAGGGGCACCACGGCCTTGACGTTCATTGCCGGGAAGGCCCCCTTGAAGCTCGAAATGGCGCCGCGGGTGTTGGCCGCCCGTTTCAGCGGAGTCGTCAACATGGGATCGCGGTGGCGCCACGGCGGTGGGCCGGGCTTTGCCGTGGGTGTCGGCTTGGGCGTCGGCTTTGCGGTCGGAGCGGGAGTTTGCGGCTTCGGGACGGCCACAGGGTCCTCGGCGGGGGAGCGCAGGGGAGAGAGTGCGACCCCTCCGGCTGCCAATACCGCCAGGGACAGCAGTCCGCGTCGGGTCAGGCGGTGCGGATCACTCTGGGGGTCGTGGTGCACTGTCGGTCTTCCGGTGGTCGTAAATGGCTCGGACGGCCTTGAGACTAACAGCCGGACATGGGGGATTTCCTGTTGAGCGCGCCGGATCATGTCGCATCTCACATCGACGATCCGGTGATCCGGCACATTGGTGATGGGCGGGCGTGGGAGTTCTGCGTGAATCCCGGCGGTTGGCACCGATGCTATGGACCGTTCTCCACGGCGTAGGAATGGATGACGGTGCCGTTGGCCATGGTCCTTGAACCGCTCAGCCGCAACCGGGCCGCGTCCGTATGGTGGATCAAAAGACCTGCCTCGGGGGCGTTGCCCAGGAAGAACGGGTGGATCCACAGCCGGATCTCATCCAACAGCCCATGCTCCATGAGCGTTCCGGCGAGGCGTCCGAAACCATAGGTCAAGATGTCCTTGCCCGGTTGGACCTTGATGCGCGCAATGCCGGCGGCGACGTCTTTTGCGATGATGGCGGTGTTGTCCCACGTGGCTTCCCGAAGCGTGGTGGAGACGACGTACTTCTGCATGGTGTTGATGCGATCGGTGAACGCGTCCCCCGAGTGCCCCTGCCACACCCCGGCAAAACCCAGGTAGGTGTCCTTCCCCAGCAGCACCGCGTCGCACTGTTCGATGAGCTCCTGCTGGATTGTCGCCTTTTCATCGCCCGGATCCGGCAGGGACGGCCAATGCTGCGGGTTGGTGATGACCCCGTCGAGCGAGACATAGGTTGAATTGATGATTCGACGCATGCGGAGCGCCCCTCCTCTTGAAATGTGCGCTGTGCAAGCGCGATGAAACAAGGCTCGCAGTCCGGCACGGGCAACGGAACCCCCTGGGCGCGGACAGTCGTCAGGCGCGGGGGGTTGATCGCACGGCAGCGGCCCGCTGCAGTGCGCGCACTGGCCCGGCACCCGAAAAATGGGGCAGCAGATCCTGCAGCACCGCATCAATCCTGGAAGTACAGCTCCGTGTGCAGCTTGCATCCCGGGTTGAACGCCGCTGCGCAACGCGTGCAGGAATCGACATGGAGATACTCGGTGATCGCCAACAGGTGGCCGCAGACGCCGCAGAGCACGGCCGGCTCGTCGCGGGAATCCACCGGCCACTGCGCCGCATGATGGTCGGCCGCCGCCGCGTGGCACAGGTGGCATGGGTAGAACTCTCGGCAGCACGCGAACTGGATCGCGATCACGTCGAGCTCGGTTCGATAGTGGACGCAGCGCGTCTGGCCATCGACGACGGGACCGAGCACGTTCGGCCTCTCCAGGCTCATCGCACACCCCGCGCGGTGAGCGCATCGCCGAGCTCGTCCGCGTGCTTGAGCGCCACGATGAGAAAGGGGACGACGAAGGTGCGCGGGTTGTTCCGGGCACCGCGCGCCCGCTGTGCATCGCGCACCTCGCCCGCCCGGCGGCCCAGCACCGGGATGGTGCTGATGGTCACCGTGAGCAGCAGCGCGATCCGCTGCGCGTCCAGGCCCAGTCGTTCCAAAGGGTGCAACCCGCGCTCGATGGCATCCAGCAGCGCTGTCACCCGGGTGGTGAGTGCCAGCAGGGCGGCGAGCGCGATCGCGGCGGTGAGGCGGGCGACGTTGGCGACGGCGGGCTCCGGTCCCAGGAACACCAGCTGGCTGAGCGCGGTGATCGCGATGACCCAGCGGATCGCATGGACCTGGCGGCCGAGTTCCAGGATCCCGGACCATCCGGGCCCCAGGCCAGCCACCATGTAGCCCCCGAGGGCCACCGCCGCGGCGATCGCCGCCGAAGACCAGTGTGAGGGCAGCAGCGAGACTCCGAGCACGACCGCCAGCACCAGCAGCAGCTTTGGGCCGGCGGGCATGCGGTGCAGCCAGCCGGTGCCCGGCTTGTAGAGCGTCAGCACCGCAGCACGGCCTCGTACCTGGCGATGATCGCGTCGGGTTCGCCGACGCCGACCATGCGTCCGCCGGCGAACATCACCGCCTGGTCGCAACGCGCGGCCAGCGCGAGGTCGTGGGTGACGAGCACCAGGCGGTGTCCCACGTCCTCGAACAGGTGGTCGGCGACCCGTCGGGCGTTGCGTGCGTCCAGGTAGGCGGTCGGCTCGTCGGCGATCACCAGCTCCGGGTTGCGCACGAAAGCGCCGCACAGCGCGAGCAGCTGCTTCTGCCCGCCCGAGAGATCGTGGGAGGGCCGTTCGGCCAAATGCGTGAGGCCGAACCGTTCCATGGCCGTGGCCACCCTTTGCCCAAGCTCTGCAGGGCGGAGCTTGTCGGCGCGCAGCGAGAAGGCGACGTCCTCGCCGACGGTGGGCATGATGATCTGCGCGTCGGGGTTGCTGAACACGACGGCGATGCGCCGGCGCAGCTCGGCGGCCCGGCGACTCGGGTCGATCCCCAGGATGCTCAGCTCGCCCGAGGTCCTGGTGGCCAGGCCGCCGATCAGCCTGGCGAACGAGGACTTGCCCGAGCCGTTCTCCCCGATGACCGCCACGGTGCGTGCGTTCAGATCGAGGGAAACGTCCTGCAGCACGTCAACGTCGCCCAGGCGCATCCCGACGTCCCTGAGGTGGATTCCCGCGGTGCTCATCGAACCACCTCCAGCACTGCGGCGATGCCCATGCCGCCGCCAATCGATGCCGCGGCGACCCCGCGGGTTCCCGCCGGCGCCCCGGCGCGCACCAGGCGGCTGAAGAGGCGCACCACGGCGATCGCGCCGCTGGCACCCCAGGGGTGGCCGAGTGCCAGCGCGCCGCCATCGGCGCAGAGGCGCGGGTCATCGTCCGCGACCCCGATCCGGTCCAGCACGGCCAGGGACTGTGCGGCGAACGCCTCGACGATTTCCAGCGCATGGATATCGGCCAGTGCCCATCCCGCCGAGTGCAGGGCGTCCTCGATGGCGCCGGCGGCCCCGATGCCGGGAAGCGCCGGATCGCAACCGAAAACGGCGGAGGCGCGGATCGCGAGCCCGGGTGCGCAACCCGCCGGTCCCAGCACCAGTGCGGCGGCGCCGTCCCCGATGCGCGTGGCGGTGCCCGCGGTGAGCGTGCCGCCGGGGAAGAGTGCGGGCAACCGGGGGAGCAGTCGCTCCGCCCCGCCGATCGCGTCGTCGTAGTGGAGCCCGGACAGCGGCACCAGCTCGGCATCGAAGCGGCCGGCGGAAACCGCCGCGCGGGCTCGGGCGTGGCTGCGCGCGGCGTGGGCGTCCTGCCGGGCGCGGGGGATGCCGTCGTGCTCGGCGAGGTCCTCGGCGGCCCGGGTCATCTCCGGGTCTTCGAAGCCGGCGGGCGTAAATGGCGCACGGCCGTAGGCGATGCCGTCCACCGAGCGCACGGGTGCGGTGGAAGCGCTCTCCACGCCGCCGGCGATGCGTATCCGGCGGTCACCTGCGCGGATAGCGGCAGCGGCATCGAGGACGGCCGCGAGGCCGCTGCCGCACTGCCGGTCCACGGTTGCGCCGGGGACCCCGTGGCCGAGTCCTGCCGCCAGTGCGGAGATGCGGCCGGGGTTCCCGCCCGGGCCCATGCAGTTCCCGAGGATCACATCGGCCACGGTGATCGGCGAGCCGTGCGCCGCTTCGGCGTCTTCCAGGGCCGCCCGGATGACGGGCGCCGCGAGCTCCTCGACGCGCAAGTGCGCCAGGGCACGGCCGCGGGTGCCGATCGGGGTGCGCCGGGCGGCGAAGATGACTGGATCGCTAGCGGATGACAAGGGACTGCACCTCCCCGGCCAGTACCTGGCGAACGGCTTCGGCACGCGCGGGCTTTCCCGACGCGGTGCGAGGGATCTGGCCGGCGAACCAGCGGCGTGGCCGGTGCGCCGGGGCCAGCTGGGCCGCGGCATGCGGACGGACATCAACGGGTGCATCGCCCTCGAGCTCCAGCAACGCGGAAACCAGGGCTCCGACGGGCTCGCGCGGCAGGCCGAACACGATCGCGTCGCGGACGCCGGGAATCGAGCGCAGCACGGCCTCGACCTCTTCGGGCACGATTGTCGCGGAGGCACTGAGGATTGCTTCGTCGGCGCGGCCCAGCAGGCGCAGGCGGCCATCGTCCAATGCTGCACGGTCGCCGACTGTCGCCCACGCGCCGTCGCGGCGCAGCGGGCCGGGGGCACCGGCATATCCGGAGGCGACGTAGGGGGAGCGCACCCACAGTTCCCCGTCGCGGATCTCCAGCTCGACGCCGGGGAACGGGCGCAGGCCCTCGCCTTCGTCGCAGGCCACGAAGGACAGCTCGGCCGCACCGTAGTATGCGCTCACGCGGATGCCTGCCGCTTCCGCCCGCCGGCGGAGCGCCGGGTCCAGATGGGAACCGCCGATCAATGCCGCGCGCAGCCGCGGGTGCGAGCCCGCGTCGAGGACCGCCCGGAGCGCCTGCGGGGTGCCGTGCAGGGCGTCGGCCTCGGGTGTCGGACGCAGCACCGGGCGAGGTCCGCCGGAAAGCGAGTGCGCGAGCGAGAAAAGGGTGAGCGAGGAAGCGGGCGGGGCGGGCAGCGCCACGGTGTCGCCACTGCCTGCGTCCAGGAACCCGCTGACGGCGGCGAAGGAGTCCGACCACGACTCGGCACTGCGCAGCACGATCCGCGGGGCGCCGCTGCTGCCGGAGGTGAGCGTCGCCCAAGCGGTCCCGTCGGGGAGCTCCGCCGCGGCAGCTGCCGCGACGGTGGCGTCCCACTGCGCCTTCGGCCATCTGGCATCGCCGACGAGCGGGACATCCCCTGCCTCACGGATCCCGTGGAGGCGCTCGAGTAGCCCCGGCCCGGCACCGCTCACCGGGACAATCACTGGACTTTTTCCGGAACCGGTGCCGCCTGGGAGGCCCATACGCGGTGGAAGGCGCGCGGGTAGGCCCGGACCAGGGTCATGACGATGGCCGTCGCGGCCACGGCTTTCACGAGGTCACCCGGGATGAATGCGAGGCTCAGCATGGCGGTCTCGCCCAGGGGCAGGCGCGTCACCATGCTCTGCACGGGGATCCCCACGGCATAGATCACCAGGATCCCGCCTGCGAGCATGCCGAGGATCGTTCGCCACAGCACCGGCTTGCGCCCGCCCGCATGCACGATCAGGCCGATGACGAACGAGCCGACGATCCAGCCGATGAGGTAGCCAGCCGATGGGCCGAAGAACACGCCGATGCCGCCACGGCCGCCGGCAAGCAAGGGCATGCCGATCGCGACCAGTGCCAGCAGCACTGCCATCGAGAGGGCGCCAAGCTGCGGCCCGAGAATGGCGCCGGCGAGCATCACCCCGAGGGTTTGGACGGTGATCGGGACTCCGCCGGCGATGGAGAAGCCACCCGGCAGGCCCAGTACGGCGACAAGCGCCGCGAAGACGGCGACCCGCGCAAGGCCGGTGGCGTCAAGCTGCCGGGCGCCGCCTCGTATCGAGAGGGGAGAAGGATTGGTCATGGGAGTTTCCTTACGCGCTTCATGCTTGAACGTCGTTCAATTGAACAGTGTTCACTATAGTGATGCCGTCGCCAAAGCCAAAGCACTCGAAGTCACATTTCGTGAAACCGCCATCCGCGGTGTCGTGCCCGCCGTTGGTGGCCTAGGGCCATCCGACACCCCTCGCGCCGGGATGCCAGGCACGGATCTCGATAGTGCCGCATGGATCCGCAATAAATGCAGTTTGTCTGGCTTCGCCACAAGAGAGGGGACCCTTGCCCTCGTGAAGACAGTGCTCGTTGGCGGCTGGGGCGGGGGAGTAACCCTCCTGCCCGTCGGAGGTCATTGCGAAGGAGCGGGGGGCAATTGCTATCGATCACGTGGTACTGGAGTCGCAACGATAGTGACGTGATGCCGCTCAGGCAGACCCCGACATCCGGATCCGGTTGTCGCCCAACACCGGCGGTAACCGCCCGGGTCGCTTTCATCATTCCCGACCTTCCACGTGTTCACGACTTCGCACCGGGATGCCCAAGGCATCCAGCACTGGCCAAAGCGTCGCCATTGCTGTCGGGCTGCTGGCGTTGATTGATAGGATCCTGAGCATGTCCAGCCCGCGAGCCGTCAGGCTTCGTTCCCGTTCCGAAGACGACTTTGACGTCTTGTTCCGAATTGCCGACGATCTAGCCACCTGGGAGGAGCGGAGCGCGGCATCGCCTGCGCCGCTGACTGGGGAAGCCTTCAGAAGCCGGCTTGCGCAGAGCGATGCCGATGATTCAGGCAAGGACGTGAGTTTCGTGATCGATGTGGACGGTGCCGCCGTCGGCAGTGTTTCGCTCTTTGATTTCGACATGCTCGCCCGCCACGCGGAAGTCGGTATCGCGTTGGTCCCCGAAGCTCGCGGCAACGGCATCGGAACCGCAGCGATCTCACAGATCGTTGAGTTTGCCTTCGTGCGCTGCAACTTGCGCCGTGTCCACCTGCAGGTGATCGAGTCCAACCTCGGCGCGATCCGAGCGTATGAGAAGGCCGGATTCGTGGTCGAGGGTCGTCAGCGCCAGCACGCCTGGGTTCGCGGAAAGTATGAGGACATCGTCGTCATGGGGATACTCCGCTCGGCTTGGGATTTCACGGCCCGGGATAAAGGTGGCCTTCCCCGGGACTGAGCGGCGCCGCGCGGAACTTTACCTGAGCGCAACCGAGCCGCGACGGGCAGGACCCTGTCAAGGAAACCCGGCACCACTGGATCGGGACGCAAGTAGGGCACCAGCGGCAACGATTCGCCGTCCCGGCACGGCCCTATCGGGTCAGTTTCTTCAGTCCCTTCTTCGGTGGCACCCGCACAGGATGGGGCCAACGGGGGCTCAGGGTATCGCCCAGCGTAGTGCCCCGTAGCTTTCGCCCGAACATGGGTAGTACCCACTCGGTGACCCACGTCCGGTGTTCCCGTGCCCGCTGCCGCACGCCGCGCGGTGCCTTCCGCTTTTCCCGGTGCGTGATGCCGTGCGGCACCTCAAGGACATCCAGTACCCTCGCTGCCATGTATTTGTGCCCGGCCTTGGACATGTGTAACCGATCGGGCCCCCACATGCGGGAATCCGCATAGGCGTTGAAGGCGGCGTAATCCACCAATACGGCGCCGTACTTTGCGGCGATGAGCCGGACGCCGTCGTTGTAGGCGTGATTCTTGCGGCGCAAGGGCCCCAGAATGGGCGAGACCTCCACGTCGTAACCGGTAAAGAGCACCAGCGTTGCGCCCGTCTGCGCCAGCTGACTGACCAGGAATTCGTACTCGGCCAAGATGTCGGCGATCTTCGTCCCCAGGTCCATGACGTCGTTGCCACCGGCATACAGCGTGATGAGCGTTGGTTCCATGGCGATGGCGGGCTCCAGCTGTTCCGCGATGATGTGCCGAAGCCTCTTGCTGCGGATGGCGAGATTCGCATATTCCCAGCCTGGACTGTCGCTGGCGAGAGCCTCGGCTAGCCTGTCGGCCCATCCCCGGACGCCATTGGGTCGCCGCTTGCTGCCATCCCCGACTCCCTCCGTGAAGGAATCTCCCACGGCCACATAGCGGCCCGGTCCACGATCAATCATGAGAAATTAAACGGCTGCCCGTCTCGATTTCGAGGCAAGGGGCAGCAGGAGGGCCGCGTCCGCGCTCACCGGCAACGAGAAATTCGGATCGCGAGTCGCTTCCGACTGTGGCGTCCCAACGCGTGGGACCTGCGACTTGGCTTCGGCCAGCTCCGCAAGATCGGTCGCAAAACGGGGCCGCCCGCCGTCGTGCCCACCTTGGAGCGGCTTGGAAACACCGGGCCGGGGGGAGGGGGAGTGCGAGTGGCCCGAGCAATTGGCCAACCAGGCCATCGGAGCTGCAGCCGTGTGGAAACCAATAGTCTCCTGGCGCATTTGTGCCAGCGGGAGCGCAAGCGTTGGGCCAGGGTTGACCACGCCGGTAACCGAATGGGTCATCGGCTTCCTCTCGAGGCTGCCGGAATCCGAGGGTGCTCTTCAATGGCCTGAGTGTAGAGATCCATCAGTTGCTCACACACAACCTGCCAGCTGCGGCCTTGGACTTGCTGGAAAGCAGAGGCCGCAAAGGCCGCACGTTTGGCGTCGTCGCCGATGAGATCCATCGCGTATTCACGCAACTGGGCCAGATTTCCCGGTGCGTAGAGCCATCCCGTACGTGAGGAATCCACGAGATCCACGGGGCCGCCGCGCCCGGTGGCCACGACTGGGACTCCCGATGCCATGGCCTCTTGGATAGTCTGGCAAAACGTTTCGAGTTCGCCCGGATGCACGAACAGGTCAAAGGAGGCCATGGCGGCCGCCAGCTCCTCACCGCCAAGGAAACCCGTGAAATATGCGTCCGGAAGAAGAGATTCGAGCGTTTCCCGCTGCGGTCCATCGCCGACGATGACCAGCCTGGTGTCGGGGATACCGGCCAGGACAGCCAGATCCTCCACCTGCTTTTCGAGGGCCAGGCGCCCCACGTAGCCAATGATTTTCTGCCCCGCGGGAGCTACCGTGTCACGGAACCCCGGGCTGCGCTTATCAGGATGGAAGCGTACGGTGTCCACACCACGGCGCCACAACTCCAACCTCGGGATGCCGTGGCCCTGCAGTTTTTTCAGTGAGTCGGTCGAGGGAACGAGTGTTTTCGTCGCTGCCACGTGGATCCGCTTCACCCTCTGCCAAGCCCAATTCTCCAGAAATGGCATGCCGTATCGGGCCGCGTATCCGGGAACGTCGGTTTGGTAGATGGCTACCGAGGGAATGCCCAGAGCCGCTGCGGCCCGGACGGCACGCCAGCCCAGGACAAAGGGTGATGCCAGGTGGACAACGTCGGGATTGAACTCAGCCAACAGCGTCTTCACCCGAACCACCCCACCGATGGCAACCCGGATGTTTCGGTAACCGGCCAGGGGGACGGCGGGCAGCCGCCTGACGGTTGCACCTTCCATCGTAGGAGGAGCATTCTCCAACGTCGACGGGGCGATGACCAAGACCTGGTCCCCGCGCGCATCCAGATGCTGCAAGACTTTCAGCAGCGAATGGGTGACCCCGTTCATCTCGGGAAAGAACGATTCAGCAACTATGGCAACCTTCACGCCTCAACCATGGCCGCAGAAGGTTGCCCCAGGGCGCAGCTTCAGGAACACGACGATGAAGAGTGGGTTAACGGCTGCGTGCAAAGCTTCACTGGCTCACTTCTGGGGCTTGCCACGCGGTCTGTTGGCGCAGGACGCCAGCGCCCTATTGCCTGTTGGAGTCAATTTCGCGCACGTGTACGCGAACAAGATCTGCGACCAGGCGGCTGGGCAGGGTCTTTTCCAGCGTGAACTGGATCGAGTGTTCGGTGGTCTTGTAGTCCTTGAGCTGGTCCTTCAGCTCCTCGATCGCCCATGAAGAGGGGTAGAAGCTCATATGTTTTTTGGATGCGGTGAAGTACACGAGTGCCCGGTTCCTGTATTTGAGGGTCGGCATTCCGTAACTTATGGTCTCCTCGGTGTCCGGCACGAGCTGTGTAACGAGCGCGCGGAGCCGCTCGAGTTCTGCCCGGTATGCGGGGTCGAGTGCATTGAGATACTCGTCGACGGTCTTCGCTTTTTCACCCATAAGCACGAGTGTATCGCCGGCCACCGTTCCGCTTCGCTCGGACACCTGTTCTTCAGAACTGTGGCGCAGGGTAGGCAGGAAAATGGCCGACAAACCGGCTCGCCGATCGGAGGGGGCACGGCAGCGACGTTCTTGGTCAGAGTTTCGATGTTCTCCGGCTCGTCCAGCCACTGAAATCCAAAGCCTCCTACCCCGACAGTGGCTACCGGAGGGAATCCCCACCAGACAACTCTGACTGCGTCAACTATTATCTCGGTGGCGCTGCCCCGGTGGGCTCGAGGCCCGCTTTCACCGCCTCCGGGCGCCCGAGGGGCCGTGAACGGCGGTGTGGGCCACGAGTGGCGCTTGATCGGCCGGTGCGATGCGGTTCCCGCGTCGCGCAAACCGCATGCTTACCGGGCAAACGCGGAGATTGCCGCGTGGGGCCGGTTACCTAGATCCTGGCGTGTTTCTGTATCGATCACTTCGAACCCGGCGTCATGCAGCAGGCTACTCATCTGATCGACCGACCAGTGGTACGCCGGGGCAACAGCATGGTCGAGCGGTTCTGCGGGCTCGCCATCGAAAAAGCCCACGAGCAGGTGCCCTTGAGGCGAAAGAACGCGCGCGAACTCGCAGAGAACGGGCGGCAAGTCCGCTGGGGGCAGGTGAATCAGTGAATACCAGGCGAGCAATCCATTCAGGCTTCCATCGGCTTCGTCGAAGGCGCGCAGCGAGGAGACTTGGAATGGCACATCGGGGAAGCGAAGACGGGCGCTTTCTATGAATGCGGGCACGAGGTCAATGCCTGAGATGTCTGCACCCCGTTTATGCAGAAAATCAGTCCAATGTCCTGGACCGCATCCGGCGTCGATGATACGGCCGCCAATCTGCTGAGCCCAATGCTCTATGCGGTTCCGATCCGGCTCATGCATGTCATCGATTGCCCCAAGGATGGTCGTGTACTCGGATGCGCGTGCGGCGTAGGCCTGCTGAACTTGGGAGTCAGTCATGTACGTAAGCCTAGAGACTCGCTAGCACGACCGTTGGCGCGACATCCTCAAGCGGCGTCCCGACAGGAGCGTCCCGAATAGTTAGCAGAGGAACAGAAAAAGGAAATAGAACCAAGCCCGACAGGGGACCCCGTAAGCGGAACGCTTAGCGGGACGCTAAGCGTTCCGCTAAGCGGGACGGAATTCTAGATCTTGAGGTCTTCCCATTCGAAATAGGTCACGGTGCCGTTTTTCCAGTCTTGGCGCAGGATCGAGTAGGCAATGGAGGCGACGTGTCCGCCGTCTTTGGTTGGCCATCCCAATCGGTAGTGCGCTTCCTTGAGGAAGCCTGCGCGGAGGAAGGTCTTGCGCATGGCGATGTTGTCTTCTCGCGTTTGTCCCTCGAAGCGAAGCATGTTCGGCCTCGACTCGAAAACCAAGTCGCAGAGGGCACGCAGCACTTCGACTCCCACGCCTTTGCCGCGTTGGGCTTCCTCTAGGCGCAGGTCGAAGAGCGGAGAATCGTCTTCTTGCAAATCCTCCAGAACAGCCATACCGATACGATGTTCGTCCCTCATGACCCAATAACCTTGGGTGTCTTCGTTCCAGAAATGGCCATTCTCAATCTTCGTCCGTATGTCCGTGGCCTGGGGTGCGGCCTGAACATGGAACGGGAAACGATTTGAGGTCAGGAAGCCGATGAGATCTTCGGTGTCGGCTGGTGTCATTGGAACAAAGACGATGGACATGCTCCGACTCTAACTGCATGGACGGAACCTGTCCCGAATCAAGGTTCCCCAAACGGGAAGAGGTATGTGCACTTCCGGACGGCATGGGGCATTGCTCGGCAAATGGACGTTGGGTCACGCTAGACTCAGGACGTGGATTTTACCGACGTAGCTCTGCTTGAAAGCCCGTTCGTTCGACTCGAATCGCTTTCCGAGACACACCATGACGATCTCGTCGCAGCCGTTGATACCGATGAGCTTTGGCGGACGTGGTACACGCATATCCCCTCACCTGCGACTATGAAAAAGGGAATCAAACGCCGGATTGCCTTGCACACCGAGGGTCGGATCGTTCCCTGGGCCATCATCGATCCACGGACTTCCCGTGCGGTGGGAATGACCACGTATTTGAACCTCGAACCGGCCAATCGTCGTCTTGAAATCGGGTCAACCTGGATCGGATCGTAAGCACAGGGTACGGGCATCAACGCCGCAGCCAAGATGCTGTTGCTCCAGCGAGCGTTCGAGGATTTGGGGTGCATTGCAGTGGAGTTCCGGGCGCATTGGCACAATCACCAGTCCCGGCGCGCAATCGAACGACTCGGTGCCAAACAAGACGGCATTCTTCGCAATCACACGATCTTCGAGAACGGCACCGTCCGTGACACCGTGGTTTTCTCCATCGTCGAAGCCGAATGGCCAACCGTGAAATTCGGGCTTGGCGAAAGGCTTAACGCCTACCAGAGTTAGTCGCCCTCAGCGCCAGGTTGGCAATGAAGAGTGTCTCGCAGAGTGTCCCCCTGCGGACACCTATTGAAATATTTTCCATCAACAAGCTTTACCCGTACTCGGTACGCGCCTTAAGGATGCCTTAGTGCACGATTCTTGCCGTTCTCTGCAATGACCCCAACGGCCGACGCTTAGGTCTGGGTTAAGATCCTGCGGGCTGCTTTTGTCTCTTATTGAGGATGGACAGCATGCCTTTAAAAGCCGCCCAGGCTAAACAGGAGCATACCAAGATGAAGATCGGTGCGAAGATCAGAACGTTCAAGAGTCCTTCAGCTGCGGTTCGTTCGAAGAGGAAAAAGTAGGCCAGAATCGGGACCATCGCTCCTGCCGCGGCGCCCAGGGCAGCGACAAGCGCTTGACGGTTTCCCGAGGTCGGAACGTGCTTCTTTCCCTGGATGGCCACGGCCACCGCCGCGCCGATTGCGGGAGGAATCGAAATGACAGCACCACAAACCGCAGCCCAAAAAAGCATTAGTGGGACGTTGGTCCAGCGCCAGTTTTCCCTTTCTCTAAATTCGCTGGAAGGCAGCAAAGGTAACAAAGCGAGCGACCCCAATATAGCTCCTGCCAGCACGGCTAAGCCGAGCAGGGGGAAGAGTAGCGTGCCGATTTTCTGGGCGGGAAGAGTAGCCATGGGTACAGCTTATGGCGCATCTGAAAACCACCTCTGACATGTATGTGTCACGCGCGCGGAAGCACACTGGAACTAGGCACGCCCTGAAATCCCGAAATCGTATAGATACACAAGGCAGCAATCAGCGGGACGCCGCCTACATCCGCTCGCGCCGGAGGAATGGGAAGACCCCCGAAACCGAGTCCCGCTGAGCCTTTTCCTTTGCGGACGCAGCAAAGCGACTCCCTCGGACACGTGGCGCAATCGGGGACTTCAACTTGCAACATGATTCGTTGAAAATCCTGACACCCGGATTCATGGTGTTAGATGAAAAGATCATGAGTGAATACAAAATTCTGCTTGATCAGGCGCAACGTCACTTCAAAGTCCCGAGTTGCCCTACGGTTTCCGACGCCATCGCACTGCTTCAAGGATTCGGAGCGACATCATTCGATTTCGAGACGAACCAAGAATCCCTGGCGGACGAATTCGTTGATCGGCGGTATGTGGTCGGCGCTTACACCATCCATGATCCTCGTTTACTTAAAGAGCGGGCAACTGCTGAAGAGCTTCAAGTGGCTGAATTGTCCTTGGAAGAGTCGGAAGAGGACACGGATATTGAGTACCCTGACGAGAGCGCCGAGTGGAACCAAATTCAGGACGAACTAAGCAGCCTTCAGCGCCTGGTAATTGTCATAGAACACGGAGCGGAGGACCCGAACATGGTTGGCAACTTCCGGGTCCATGGATTCGGCCAGTGGTTGCGTGAATCGTTGTGGGCATCCACCGGCGTTCTTCCTCGAGACCCAGGAGTCCCCAGCACGGAGTCCGTGCTTTTCGGGCGCGCTTTCGAACTTTCAGGTCGAGAGGTTTTTCAGGCCGCAGCGATCCCGCAACGCCGCCCACGACGTCTAGCATGGTTCCGCGGTAAAGGCAGGGCTACCTAACTCGGCCATCTCAATAGTGACCGACCCATAGAGCGTTCCTTGGTGGAGACAGAATCTCCCTTCCGAATTCGGAATAAATCCGGGCAAATCTCAAGGCGGCGGCAGTCCCACCCCGCTGTCGCGCATAATTCCGCGGTGGCATCGAAAGCGAGCTGGTCCACGGTCTTGACCTTGGCGTCGGGCCGGACATCGACCACGACACTGGTGCCGTCAACCCGGCGAACAAAGTAGTCGGGAACGTGCCAGATTTGGGGGAGTGGCTTTGGAAACTTGATCCTGAAGGGCTGGGAGGCAATGCCCGTGACGGTGGGATCGAAATCCAGGCGTATCAGGTGGTCGCGTTCCAGCCAGGACTCGAAACCGACATATCGGTTGGTGGAGGGGCACCACCAGAGTCCGGAGAAATTTCGTTGTCCCTTATACGTAGCAACGCGGCGGACCGGTGGCGAATTCTCAAGTCGGTTGCCCAGCAACGCGCCAGAAGGTCGCTGGTGGTGGCGGAGGAAAATTGCTCCCTGAAGATCGGGGAGCCGGCAGGATACTTGGGCCCGGCTTCAACGTCGGCGCCAGCAGCGCGCGTCCCATGGCAGCAAGTGTAGAAGCTAAACGCCCAAATGCCTCACTTGTAATGAGGCAGGACACGACTGCTTTGAGTTGCACTGGCACGAGAAGGGCTGTCAAAACGTTAGTTGACATAATGTAGATTATCGGCGATCTGGATACACCTGGGGAAGTGATGAATTCCAACATTTCGCTCACATCGTCCAATGACTGTTTAGCGCGTCCCCATGTGTCGGTTTGGCGCGCGGTACGGCCCGGTGACCGGTCGCACGACCCGGGCCCGAGCGCCGGACCGGGGGCGCCGGGCCGCAGGCGTCCGGGGATTGGTGAAAACGTCCCGAGTACCGTGGGGATATGCGCGGGTTTATCCCGATCGGCCATTCTCCCGTCGGCGTCCTGGCCAAATAATAAACACTTGACATAACTACCTGGTGCCATGTTTTGGTACTTGCATAGTTATTCAGGGAAACTCGATGGTATGCCACACCCAAAGTCGCCCGTTCAGGGTTCCATCCTGCGCGGCGCATCCCGTCACGTCCGGCACGCCATAAAGCGATCCGTCGAAATTCGTGCGACTTGCGAACACCTGGAACTCGATGCCAAGCAGAACGAAACCATCGACCTGCTGTCCGGCAATGCCGCAGCTCATCTCTCTCCCCTGCGCCGATCCCCCGGGAAGAACCATGTCTATCTCTGGGGACCTCCGGGGCGCGGCAAGACCTGGTTGCTTGGAGCGGTCTTCGATGCCCTGCCGACCGAGCGCAAGCTGCGTGTACATTTCCACGATTTCTTCCGTGACCTCCATGCAACAGCCCACAAGGCCACCACGGATGCACTTGAGCAGATCGATGAGCCCGACTCACTCGGGGAAACGCGCGGACGCGCCGACCGCGTGGAGGCACGCACCAGCGCCATTGAACGGTCCATTGAGACCATGCTCGGCGGTGTGGAGGTCCTGTGCTTCGACGAATTCCACTGCAACGATCCCGGCGATGCCATGTTGTTGGCACGCACCGTCAAATACATTATTGACCGGGGCATCCTGTTGATCACCACGTCGAACTACCCGCCGGAGGAACTCCTCTCGGATGAGTACTACCACCACCTGGTTCTGCCGACGATAACGACCATCCGCGAGCATATGACGGTGCACGAACTCGATGCGCAACGCGACTACAGGGTGATCGATCGACAGGGGGCACAGCGATCCGGATTCAGCATGGGAACACTGCTGCGCTCCCCCGACTCCGGTGACCTCGAGCGCCTGGGGTTGACCGCACCCGACGCCGGCGACACGGTGCGGCTTACGCCGACAAGCCATGAAATCCGTGCGATGCGCATTGACGGGCGGCAGATATGGTTTGGCTTCCCAGATCTCTGTGAAGCCCTGACCTCCACCGTGGACTACCTGAAGTTGGTACGCGACCACGATCACTGGATCATTTCCGGCGTGCCGGGCACCGGGCGGATGACGCCCTATGGGTTGCGCCGGCTGGCCAACGTCATTGACGTCCTCTACGACCACCAAGTCCGCCTAGACATGTTCGTGGAAGATGGCTTCACTGACTCCTTCAACCACCTGCCCGAACTCGAGGCGGCCCGGCTACGCAGCCGCATCAATGCCCTGGACACGGGCAGCGGACAGGCATTGGGCATCACCACTTCGCTGGAAGGCGTGCACTCATGAATCCAAACGGCGAATCGACAAGACCCTCCCCATGGTCCACCGAAGCCATCCGGGCCGGGGTCGAGGAACTGGTCCGTCTTCACGATGCGGGTGTTCTTCCACCCATCGTGCAGCTGGGGCATCCGGTGCTGCGGATGGCCGCGGCGGACTTCACCGACCAGCTGGAACCCGGTCTGCTGCGGGCCTTCCTGGACACCATGCGCGCGGTCATGCTCGATGCCCCGGGAGTCGGACTCGCAGCCCCGCAGCTGGGCATCCCCCTGCGCATCGCCGTTCTGCAGGACCTTTACGAATCCGTTCCGGAGGTCGCCCACGCCCGGGAACGTGAGCCGCTGGAGTACCTCGAGACCATCAATCCCCGTTATTGGCCCGTCGGCGACCGCACGGCCAGCTTCTACGAGGGCTGCCTGTCATTCAACGGATACCAGGGTGTGGTGGAACGACCCGCCGACATCGACACCACGTACCAGGACGCAGAAGGCACCACCCATGAACGGAAATTCTCCGGGTGGCAGGCGAGAATATTCCAGCATGAGACCGACCACCTCGACGGCACCGTGTACATCGACAAGGCCGTGACCCGGTCGTTGTGCGCCAACCACGAATATCCACGCTGGGCCAACCCGGGTATTGCAGAGGCCAGGAGCGGGCTCGGATTCTAGGGACGGCCCAACGCCGTCACGCCCCCGGCACAGGGCACAACCCCGGATCCTTGTCGGCCATGAAGGACGGGCGGCGCGCCCGCGCCTACTACAGTGGTCAGAAGGCCACGCCGCAAGACCGTTCAACGAGCCGGTCGCAGCTAATCACCACCCCCAGAATTGACACCATTGGAGCAGCTCATGAATCCGGACGAGGGTCTTCGCTGTCCCGTTTGCCGACAGGGGATGCGTCTGCAGCAGCAACCCGGGAGGCCCGACCGGCTCGGCTGCGACGCCGGACACGCATTTGACGCCGCGAAGCAAGGCTATTTCAACCTGCTGGCCGGCAAGGGAACGAACTTCAAGGAAGACGGGGCGCAGATGGTTGCTGCCCGGGCATCCTTCCTTGATGCCGGTCACTACGAGTCGCTGGCAGAAGCCCTGGGGCTCCGAGCCCGCAAGGCCCTGCGCGGATACGAGGAACCGCGGATCCTGGACGCGGGCGCAGGGACCGGATACTACCTGAGGCAGGTGCTTCAAGCGCTTCCTGGGTTCTCCTCCGCCAGCGCCGTTGCGTTGGATATTTCCCGCTATGCAATGCGGCGGGCAGCGAAGGTGCCCAACACCCTGGCGCTCGTGTGGGACCTGTGGCGCGAACTTCCCTTGGAGGACGAGTCGTTCGACGTGCTGCTGAACATCTTCTCCCCACACAACGGCAAGGAATTTGCCCGGGTATTGCGCCCGGGGGGAACGGCACTGGTCGTAACCCCGCTCCCCGGCCACCTGGCGGAGGGTGCGGAACTTCTCGGGCTACTTGCAATCGCACCGGACAAGGCGGCCGGCGTCGTGGCTTCCATGGGCGACGGATTCACGCTCAATGCAACCGAGGAGGTCCGGATACCGTTGGTGTTGGATTCGGCCGCAGCTTTCGAGCTGGCCATGATGGGACCGGCCGGTCATCATCTGGTCCCCGAGGAACTACGCGGGCGGTTGGCTGATGCAGGAAACGCCATGCTCATCACCGCGGCATTCCGCATCCAGGAATTCCGCAAGAACCAATAGCCCGCCGACCTCTGCAGAGGTGCCGCCGATCATCGCAATGATGAGGTTGCGTAGGTTGAACATCCTCCCTTGTGCTGATTCGATTTGGCATGCCGATCGGGCAAGATGGTGTACGAGGTTGGTGTGTATCCAACGCATCCGGACTTGAGGGGTAAATATGTATGTGTGGCTTATAGACAACGCTTGGGTGGTCTGGCTCGCGCTCTTCCTCTTGCTGGCCATCATCGAAATGATTTCCCTTGACTTGTACTTCATAATGCTGGGCGTTGGAGCGCTTGGTGGTGTGGGAGTCGCCCTGGCTGGCGGCGAATTCTGGTTGCAGGTCGTGGTCTTCTCCGTCCTTTCCCTGCTCATGATCATGCTGGTCCGCCCCATCGCGCTGCGACATCTGCGCAAGGATCCCGAAGCCCTGCGAACCAATGTGGATCGACTGATTGGCGAAGATGCCCTGGTCCTGGAGCCCACTTCCAGGATGAACGGACGGGCCAAGATCGGTGGGGAAACCTGGTCTGCACGCACCGAGGACGAGGTTGCCCTGCAGCCCGGAACCTACGGTTCGGTGGTCCGCATCGATGGGGCAACGGCCTACATCACGCTTCGGAAGCAACTGCCGGGCCTGGACTAAGGACCTAAGGAAAGTTTTTTCGGCGTCCGGAACATGACGCCCCTACGAAAGAGAGAAGAGATGCAAACATCGGGTCTAGGCCTAACGGTCGTCCTGGTAGTACTGGCAATCTTCGTGATCATTGTGCTCCTGCGCTCAGTGCGTATTGTGCCGCAGGCGCGAGCCGGGATCGTGGAGCGACTGGGCAAATACCACCGCACGCTGCTTCCTGGGCTGACGATCTTGATTCCGTTTGTCGATCGGTTGCTTCCCATGCTGGATCTTCGCGAACAGGTCGTGAGCTTTCCGCCGCAGCCCGTGATCACCGAAGACAACCTGGTGGTCTCGATTGACACCGTGGTGTACTTCCAGATCACCGAGCCGCGTGCGGCTACCTACGAAATCGCCAACTACATTCAAGCCGTCGAGCAGCTGACCACCACCACGCTTCGTAACGTGGTCGGCGGGCTGAACCTCGAAGAGGCGCTCACAAGCCGCGACCAGATCAATGGCCAGCTGCGTGGGGTCCTGGACGAGGCCACCGGCAAGTGGGGTATCCGTGTCTCGCGCGTCGAGCTCAAGGCCATCGATCCACCCCTGTCGATCCAGGATTCCATGGAGAAGCAGATGCGTGCAGAACGTGACCGCCGCGCCGCGATCCTCACGGCCGAAGGCACCAAGCAGTCGGCCATCCTGACAGCCGAGGGCCAGCGCCAGGCATCCATTCTCAAGGCCGAGGGTGATGCCAAGGCATCGATCCTTCGCGCGGATGGCGAGGCGCAGGCCATCCAGAAGGTCTTCGATGCAATCCACGCAGGCAAGCCGGACCAGAAGTTGCTGGCTTACCAGTACCTGCAGACCTTGCCGAAGATTGCTGAAGGCTCCTCCAACAAGCTGTGGATCATCCCCAGCGAGGTCGGCGAGGCGCTCAAGGGAATCGGCGGAGCCCTGGGCAACTTCACCGAAGGCGGCGGCGATAACAAGCCCGAAAGCCCTAGCAGTACCCTGATGTAACGACCCTTCCGGGCCGGAATTGATCGGGCGGGTGACCTCACAACCGAGGTCGCCCGCCCGAAGCCGCGTCGGGGCCGTATAATGGAAACTTCGAGACTTGCGCCCCGCGGGAATTTTGAGCTGGACCGGGACGTTGAAATCGGTAGCCGAACCCGTATGTAATCGCAGTAGGGAGACAATATGAGCGATCGCAGCCTGCGAGGAATGCGCCTTGGCGCACAGAGCATGGAAACTGAGGCTGGCGTCGAGCCAGCAGCGCGCCAGCGCGTTGAATACCGTTGCGAAGACGGCGAGCAGGTGTTCGTGATTTTTGCCGCCGAGGCAGACATCCCGGCAACCTGGACCTCCAAGACCGGAAAGCTTGCAAAGCTGGTCAATGGCGAAGCAGAGCCGGAGGAATCCAACGAGAAGCCGGTGCGTACCCACTGGGACATGCTTCTCGAGCGCCGCTCCGTTGACGAGCTGGAAACGATCCTGAAGGATCGCCTGGACAAGTTGCGCGCAACACGCGGTGCAGCCCAGGCAGCGCTCAAGGGATAACGACCCCCGGCAACACAAATGGCGAGGGCCCGAATGGAACATCCATTCGGGCCCTCGCCATTTCTGGATGCCCTCACGGCATCCCGGCGACTACTTGCGGCTGGTCAGTTTCTTCCAGCGGGCGCTCAGTCCCCATTTGGTCACGTTCAGCATGGCTTCAATGACGATGTTGCCGCTCATCTTTGAGACGCCTAGTTCGCGTTCGACGAAAGTGATAGGTACCTCGACGATATTCTTGCCCAGTTGCGCAACACGGAAGGTCATATCAACCTGGAAGCCGTAACCGACGGAATCGATGGCGTTGAAATCGAGGGCTTCAAGGGTCTCACGGCGGAAGGCGCGGTAGCCGGCGGTGATGTCTCGCAGGTTCACCCCGAGCATGGTCCGCGAGTAGAAGCTGCCCACGCGTGAAATCAACTTGCGGTGCAGTGGCCAGTTCACAACCGACCCGCCCTTGACCCAGCGGGAACCGATGACCAGGTCCGCGCCCTTGGGGATTTCGGCCAAGAGCAGAGGCAGTTGCTCCGGCTTGTGGGAGCCGTCGGCATCCATTTCCACGAGCACGTCGTAGTCGGCGTCCAGGGCCCAACGGAAACCTGCCAGGTAGGCTGCGCCAAGCCCGGCCTTGCCCGTGCGGTGCATGACGTGGATTGCCTTGTCCTCGGCGGCCATCTTTTCGGCGAGGTCGCCTGTGCCGTCGGGGGAATTGTCGTCAACGATCAGCACGTCCGAATCTGGCACTGCGGCACGCAAGCGGCCTACGGTGATGGGGAGCGATTCAAGCTCGTTGTAAGTCGGAATGATCGTGACTACGCGCACGCGGCAGTCCCTTTCTGCTGATGGAATGATCCGCGGAAGAGGGCCGCAATGGGCCGAGTGCCAACGTGCCGCAAGGCGGGAACCCGCGGCGATTGGCTTCGGGGATCAGGTGGGGTCAGTGCTCAATTATACGCAACCGCCCCGGAGAATCCCGGACCCTCGCCGTGTGATGCGCAAGATGCCTCGATAATGGCGCCGGACACAAATCGACCCCGCGGGCTTCGGTCCGTCCATTACCGCCGACAAGCGGCGGGGCAGGTGTTATCTAGTGCCTACGGGGTCGATTTGTTCTTGCACACCGGAATGCCGGTAAGCCGGATCGAAGGATCAGACATTGGTTCCAGCCTACCGTCCAGTTTTTAACTGTCAACCGTTTCCGGACCACTGGCTTCATGAATCCGCTCAAGTCAACCTATAAATCGCGGGTTCATGCGTTTTGCCGGGAAATAAAACTTTCAAATCGCGTTACTTCGTTTCAGGCCCTGCCAAGAGGCGGAAGATCTGAATTTCGTCTCGGTGGAGAAGATGATTCTAGGACACGCCGAGGGCATCGAAGAGCACGTGGCCCGCCCGCACAGTTCGCAGGCAATTGGGTAACTCGTCTTCCAGCACCGGCAGCATGGGGGTACCGGCGCGGGCATCGGTGCTCCAAGAGGAAACACGGAGGTCCGGGGTCTGAACCGACAACTCGGCAGCATCCCAGATGGCAAAGGTCGCATCGGCACCGGTGACCAGTTGGCCGGCGTAGGGGTTAGATGTGCCGAGGGCACGGAATCCGGATCGGGTGTGCGCCATGAATGCGGCCCTTGCCGAGATCCGTGCCTGCGGGTCGCTGAGTTCGAGGCAGGCCTTGACGGAAGCCCACGGGCTGACCGAGGTGACGGGGGCATCCGACCCGACCACGACGGGAACCCCGGCAGCCAGGAACTGTCCAACGCCATTCATGGACGCGGCGCGGGAACCGCCGAGCCGTTGCTCGTACAGGCGGCCCGGACCTCCCCATGCGGCGTCGAAGCCCGGTTGCATGGAAGCCGTCAAGGCGAAGGCAAGCATTTGGGCCCGTGCGGCGTCGTCGACCATTTCCACGTGTTCCAATCGGTGCCTGCCGGCCTGGACCTTGGCAATGCCCACGGATTCAGCGGCCCTGGCAAAGCCCTCAAGTGCGAGGTCCATGCCGGCGTCGCCGATCACGTGGAAGGAGGCCTGGATGCCGGCCAGGGAACATGCGGCAACGTGGGCGCTGATGCTGTCAATATCCAGGTAGGAGGTACCTCTCTCCCCCGCTGCATCGGAGTAGTCGGCGCGCAGCAACGCTGTACGGGAACCGATCGAGCCATCGATGTTCAGGTCGCCGCCCAATCCCACCACGGAGGGCGAATTGAACGATGCCAACAAAGAGCGGGCTTCCTCCTCGGTGCCCACCGCTTGGCCCCAATAGGCGTAGACCTCGGGGCTGGAAGCCTTCTGGGCGTCGGTGCGGCCCAGCAGCGCCTCGAGATCGGCGCGTCCGGAGATGTGCTCGGCGGCCATTTCCACCACCGTCCCATGCCCCGTGGCAGCCAGGTGCTGAAGGGCAAGATTGCGGTTTTCGGTGTTCGCTGAGGGGTCATAGGCGAAAACTGCGGACCGGACACGTTCGTGGGCAGTCCCGCGGACCAACCCATCGACGTACTCGGGACCTTCCACGAGGCCGACGCGCTGTGCCAGCGCGGGGCTGATGAGTGCGGAGTGCAAGTCGATCCTCGCCAGGTAGATCTCCCGGTCGGGGGCTGCCCGGTGTAGCTGGTCGGACGTGGGCAGTGTGCCGGAGGCGAAGGTCGACTCGTCCCATCCTGCACCGAGGATGGTCCCTGCGGTGTTGGCCGCAGCAACGTCCACGGCTGCAAGCACGTCGGTGGCGCTGCGGGCGGCACCCAGGTCCAGGCCCTTGAGGCGGGCACCCAACGATGCCAAATGGACATGCGAGTCCACGAAGGCCGGCGTGATGAGGGCGCCCCGCAAATCAATCTCGGTCATCCGTGCGTCCAGCAAGGCGCCTGCCGCTGCCTCGGTGCCGATCCACGCCACCGTCCCGTCCTCGACCAACATTGCCGTGGCAAAGGGGTCGGCCGGGGAATAGATGGAACCATTGCGGTACATCTCAAGTGACATTGTCTACCTTTACTGTTCTCGAGCACGCCCGTTGTGTCGGCGTCCTTCAATCCTGTCGTGAGTGGTCCCGCGGTGGCGGGACTCAGTCCACGACGTTTGAATATGCGACGACCCCGCGGCGGATCCGCTGGACCGCCTGGTTGCAGGACCGGGCAAGTCCGGTGTTCAGATCCGGGATCTTGGCCAATTGGTCAAGCACGTCAATGACCTGTTTGGCCCACCGCACGAAATCGCCGCCGGCCAGGTCGGTGCCGCGGAGGCATTCGCGCAAATCCGAGCCCCGGGCCCACTTGTAGATCGGCCAGATCAACCCAGAGTCCGGAGCTACGGTCTCGGGCAGGCCGGCGTTGGCCTCGGCGTCGGAAAGGCGCGACCACAGGTTGACCGAGGTCTCCCAGGCGATTTGCACCTTCGCAGTGGGCATCCGCGGATCGGGTCCGTGGTCTTCGCGTCGCGCCTGGAAAACCAGGGCGGAAATGAATCCGGCCAGTTCCTCGGCGGTCATCTCGTTCATGGCGCCGGTTTCCATGACCAGGGATGTCAGGAGGTCTCGTTCGCCGTAGATGCGCCGCAACCGTTGACCGGCATCGGTGATTTGGGCCTGGCCCAGATCGTCGGAGGCGGGCACGAGGTATTCGAAGTCCTCAAGCACCTTCGCGACGCGGTCAAAGGTCTTCGAAATGGTGTTGGTGCGTCCGCTGATCTGGGCGCGCAGCTTGTTGGTGTCGCGCAGCAGCTTCGCGTGGCGTTCACCCCAGCGAGCATGGTCCTCGCGCTCCGGGCAGGCATGGCACGGGTGGGCCTTGAGCGCTGCACGCAGCCGAACAATGAGTTCTTCCTGCTCATCGCTGCCGCTGAAGGTGAACTCCGGGGCGCCGCGGCGTGGCGGACGCGACTCGGCCAGTGCGTTGTGCAGCGAAGCTGCCAGGTCTCGGCGTTCCTTGGGACTGCGGCCGGTGAAGCCCTTGGGGATCCGGATCTGCGAGATCACCTCAACCGGGCCGTTGAGGTCCTGTACCCCGACGCGGCGGATGTGTTTGTCCTCTGTCAGCACCGTGGGGCGCGGGTCGTGCCACGAGTTGTCCAACTCAATGACCACGCAACGGCCAAGCTTCCGGGCCCCACGGATGTCGATGATGTCCCCGCGCGTGAGGGATTCCAGGGATTCGCTGACTGCCGAGCGGCGCAGCCTCGAAATGGTTTTCGAGGCCTCCTTCTCCGCCGCGGACAATTGCTCGCGTAAGGCGGCGTATTCCCTGAAGTCCCCCATGTGGCAGGTCATTGACTTGGCGTAGCCGGCCAGCGACTCCTCGCGGGAGCGTACCTGGCGGGCCATGCCGACCACGGAACGGTCCGCCTGGAACTGGGCGAATGAGGTTTCCAGGATGCCGCGGGCCCGCTCCCGGCCGAACTGCGAGGTCAGGTTCAGGGACATGTTGTAGGTCGGACGGAAACTGGAGTTCAACGGGTAGGTCCGCTTGGAGGCCAGCCCCGCGATGGCCGCCGGATCGGTGTCCTGTTGCCACAGGACCACCGCGTGACCCTCGACGTCAATGCCCCGACGCCCGGCACGGCCCGTCAGCTGGGTGTACTCCCCCGCGGTGACAGACACGTGTGATTCGCCGTTGAACTTCTCGAGCTTTTCCATGACCACCGACCGGGCAGGCATGTTGACGCCCAAGGCCAGCGTCTCGGTGGCGAAAACTGCCTTGACGAGGCCGCGGACAAAGAGTTCCTCAACGACCTCCTTGAAGATCGGCAGAAGGCCCGCATGGTGGGCAGCAAAACCCCGCATGAGTCCTTCGCGCCACGGCCAGAAGCCCAGCACTTCGAGGTCGTCCGGCGGCAGCTTGTGGGCGACGATGTCAATCGTCTGTTCGATTTCGGTGGACTCCGCGATGGTGGTCAGCGCAAGCCCCGAGCGGACGCACTGGGCCACGGCGGCGTCGCAGCCGTTGCGGGAAAAGATGAAGACCAGCGACGGAAGCAACCCGGCATGGTCAAGGGCCATGATCATGTCCGGCCGGGAGACGCGCGTGCCCATCTGATCGCGCTTCTCTCCCCAGGTTCCTCCTCCGCCGCGGCGGCCACGTCCGCGCTGGACGCGACCCCGTGAGCCGGTGAGGCCCCGGTGGGCCATCTTGGTGAGTTCGGGGTTGACCTCGGCCACCCGATCCGGGGTATCGGCTACCTGGTCGAACGAAACATCCTCGGCAAACAGGTCGACAAGGCGGCCACCGACCATCACGTGCTGGAAGAGCGGAATCGGACGGTGCTCCGAGACGATGATGCGGGTATCGCCCCGCACCGCGTCCAGCCAGCCGCCAAACTCCTCGGCGTTGGAAACCGTGGCGGAGAGCGATATGACCTGGACATCCTCCCGCAAGTGGATGATGACTTCTTCCCATACCGCGCCGCGGAACTTGTCCGCCAAATAGTGGACCTCGTCCATGACGACGTAGCCCAGGGAATCAAGGGTGTCCGAATCCGCATACAGCATGTTGCGCAGGACTTCGGTGGTCATCACGACGATCTCGGCCTCGCCGTTGATCGTCATGTCGCCGGTGAGCAGACCAACGCGTTCGGGACCGTAGGTGGCCACGAGGTCGCTGTACTTTTGGTTGCTGAGCGCCTTGATGGGGGTTGTGTAGAAGGCCTTGCGTCCGGTGCGAAGTGCCTGGAATATGGCGAACTCCCCCACCACCGTTTTTCCCGCGCCGGTGGGTGCAGCCACCAAGACTCCGGAACCTGAAGCAACTGCCCGGCAGGCTTCCTCTTGGAAGGGGTCGAGGTCGAATCCCAGGGACGCCCGGAACTCGGGGAGCCCGCTTTCGCTCTCCTCGGGTTGGTTCTTGGCTGCGTCAAATCGCTCGGCCGGCATGCTCACGCTGCGACCCCTTTCGGGAGGGTAGTAGGTGCGCCCGTGTCCGTACTCCGGACCCGGGGGTTCCCTATGGGATTTCCGGCGAATCGGGAATGATGGATCCCTCGCCGGCACTGGCGGCGTTTTCGGCCTCGAGCTGGGCCCGCTTCTTGTCTCGCTTGCGGTCGTTCAGGTGGCAAATCAATGTTGCCGTCGCGAAGGTGACGAACAATGGCCCGGCCAGTGCAAACATGGTGATCGCATCTCCGCCCGGAGCCGCCATGGCGGCCACGAGGGCAATGAGGAAGACCGTGATGCGCCAATGCCGAAGGATCAATTTCGCCTTCAGGATGCCGACCAGGTTCAATCCGACCATGAGCACCGGTGCCAGCATGGCAAGACCGAAGGCGATCAACAGCCGGAACACGAACGGTAGGTAAGTGTCGGTCGTCAGCCAGGACTGTGCGTTCTCCGGGGTCAATGAGATGAAGAACTTCAAGGCATGGGGCAAGACCCAATAGGCCATGCCGACGCCCAGGATGAAGAGCGGCGCAGCGGCTGCGGCGAACCCGATGGCCGTGTTGCGTTCCTTCTTCTTCAGCCCCGGAACGATAAATGCCCAGAGCTGGTAGATCCAGATCGGTGCCGAGAACACCAGGCCCAAGAGCAACGAGGTCTTGAGCATGATGTCAAAAGGTGCCATGACGGAAGTGAAGTTGACTTCCCCGCCGTATGCACGGACCGGGGAGATGAGCAGCCCGAGGACCTCGTCATAGAGGAAGAATCCGCCGACCGTTCCCAAAACCAGCGCGATCAGTGAAATGAAGAGACGGTTCCGGGCTTCGACCAGATGGGCCTTGAGGGCCATGCGGCCCTCGGGATTGTTCTTCCGCCCCTTTTTGGAGTCCACGTCTTGTTCGCTCACGAAGGACTAGGAGTTGTTCTCACGACGGTCGGGGTCAACGATCTTGCCCTCGACGGTTTCTTCGCCGGCCTCGGGTGCCTTGTCGTCGTCCTTCATCTGACGGACCTCGGACTTGAAGATACGCAGGGACTGGCCAACGGAGCGGGCCAAACCCGGAAGCTTCGGGGCACCAAACAGCAGGAGTGCCAAAATTACGATGATGACCAGATGCCATCCTTGGATTCCACCCATTGGGGAACCTACCTTTCAATCGTGTTAAGTCTACGTCAGAACAATTCTAGATCGCCTACGCGTTGGGGTTGTCCTCGCTTGGCTTTGCGTTCAATGCGTGCGTTGCGTCGCGCCGTGGATCGGCGCAGCTTTCCTGTAGCGTGGGCCTCCTTGGCGGCATCCCGGTCCTGGAAGAGGGCTGCTATTCCAGACGGCGTGCGCTCCGGTACCTCGGGATAATTTCGGGGCACCGCCTCCTCATCCATGGCGGAGCCCACCCGGTCCATGGCATCGCCGACTTCGTGGGTCAGGGCCATGAAGCCGCGAAAGAGCCGGATTGCGGCCAGGACAAGGAATAACAGCGTGCCCAGGGCGAGCACGATCCACAGCAACACCCAGAACCACCATGCGAACATCACTACTTCACCTCCAAGTTGGCCACTGCCGCACTGAGCCAGGCTTCGACCTCGGTGCATAGCGGGGCAGGTTCAACAACCCGCAGGTCCCCGCCATGGTAGGCCACCATTCCCGGGACGGTGGAAGTGGAAGTCATGCGAATCTCCGCGATGTTTTCATGCGCGACCTTGGCCCACTGCTCCGGGGCGTATTCATCCACGAGTGAAGCCAGGCGAGGACCGAAGCCCAGGACAACCAACTCGTCGGTGGGGCTGGGGGTGAAGAAGATATCGTCCTGGTCGTCATGCCGATCCGGGGCAAAGGTGAACTGCTGGCCGCTGAACGTCGCCGACTGGATCCTATCGATGCGGAAACTGCGGATTTCGTTGTTGGGCACCGAGAAGGCGCGAAGGTATTGCCGGCCGGCATTCTCCACGAGGCGAATGGGTTCGACCTGCCGCACACCCAGTGCGTCGCTGGAAGCGCTGTAGTACGTCAGCTCCACCGTCTGGTGTTCGCGGATGGCCCGCACCAGGGCAGCGTAGATTTCGCTTTCTTCGGTTGAGCGCAAGGCAATGGACAATACCGATTCCAGGCCTTCGAAGCCCACCGCGGCTGCCTGCAGCTTTCCGTAGGCCGAGTCGACCGCCTGGGCATGCTCGAAGTCCGGCAGTCCGCGCAGCGATGCCAAACCGGCGAGCATGGTCGCGGCCTCGGTAAGGCTGAGCCGGATGGGCGCATTGAGGGCCTCTGCATTGTTGATGCTGATGGTTCCCGCCTCCCATTCCACGTCGATCAATTCATCGGGCAGCCCGTTTGGCACCCCGCACATCATGATCGTCTGCAGGTGGGCCAAAAGCTGCTTTTCAGTCAACCCGAAATGGGTGGCCGTTTGCTCAACGGTGGGTGAACCGAACTTGGCCACATAGGAAATGATGTCGAGGTTTCGGGCGACTGCCTCGGTGGACGGAGGGCGCCCGACGTTGCGGCGTTTGCTGAGCTTGTAGGCGGGTACGGGCGCCTGCTGGGCGGCCAGTGCCCCCTCGAGCCTGCGGCGCACGGCCGTTGCCAAGGAAGCGGGTTCCAGCACGCTGGCATCGGCACCCAATTTTGCCACGTCGGCCGAAAGGCCCATCAGATCGTGGAATTGCAGTACCAGTACATCGTGGTCCTCGCCGGGGGAAATGGATTCTGCCCGGGAACGAAGCGCCCATCCGGAATCCTTGGCCACCGACAGCCGGGCCTTTTCGCCGGCAATGTCGGGATTCAGGCCACCCAAGGTGTCCGCCATGGAGAATCCTGTGGGACGGGATGTATGCGGGTGGCCGGTGCGGATGTCGCTGAGGATCCGGGTCAGCCGGAACATGCGCACGTCCTGGCGGTCGTGGTCCAGTCCGACCAGGTACCAGTTGCCGAAGCGCGAACCGATCCCCCAGGCGTCCACGGTGCGATCGCTGGCACGGCCCTGGGCATCCAGATATTCAAAAGACAGGACCTGCTGTGCCCAGACTGCCTCGAGACAAGCGGCAAACGTCGGCCCGGCGGCATGCAATCGGGGAACATACTCCGTGAACCGTACCCCGCGGCCGGTGTCTTCCAACCCGGCCGAGAGCCGGCCGGTGGCTCGGGTGGCCGAGGATTCCAGGTCGGTGTCCTTCCACAGCTGTGCAGCAAGGCCCAGCACCGCGGCTTCCTCGGTAGTGAAACTCACTTCGGGCAGCCGATAACTGGCCGGGGTGATCAGGTAGCGCTCCTCGGAGCCGGTGCCGAGGGTTTTTACCGGCACGCCCATTTCACGCAGGTCTTTCTTGTCCCGGTCAAATTTCCGGTCAAATGCAGCGTCACTCAGCGACTGGTAGTCATCGACGATCTTGCGCAGTTCGCGCTTGGAATATCCATGCGGGGTGTTGATCAACGCATAGGTAAGACTGACGAGTTTCTCGGCACGGGAAGGACCGCCGGAGTTAATTTGAGCCACGCTCGCAAGATTACCCTTTGGTGACAAGGCCTAGCCAATGCAACGCCGCGTTAACGGCCTTTGGCCGTGTTCTCCCCCGTTTAACTTGGGAAAACACGGCCAAAGGCGAATTGCTGTGCTTAGCGGACAGCCACCAGGTCCACGACGAAGATCAGTGCTTCGTTCGGGCCAATGGCTCCACCGGCGCCGCGCGAGCCGTAGGCGAGTTCGGAAGGAATTTCCAGGCGGCGGCGGCCGCCGACCTTCATCCCGATCAGGCCCTGGTCCCAGCCCTGGATGACCTGGCCGACGCCGGCACGGAAGTCCAGCGGGGTGCCACGGTTCCAGGAGGCGTCGAACTCTTCGCCGGTGGACCAGGCCACGCCGACGTAGTGGGTCGAGACGGTCGAACCCGGAACGACCTCGGCGCCGTCGCCAACGACGATGTCCTCGATCTTCAGTTCGGTCGGGGCGTCGGTGCCCGGGAATTCGATCTCCGGCTTGGTACGGTCGTAATCACGCTGTCCAAAAGACATGGTGGAATCCTTTCGGTTGGTTGCTAAAAGCTTCTAGCTACTTTACTTCCTTGAGCTCAACAAAGAAGACCAACGGTCCCGCAGGTCGCCCCTGGGAAGCCGCATCCGCCCCGTAGGCCAGATCGGTCGGAATGGTGAGCATGACCTGCGTACCGGCCTTCAATCCCTCCAGTCCCTGGGTCCAACCCGGGATGACGCCCGAGAGATTGAAGTCGGACGCTTCGCCACGGTCATAGCTGGAGTCGAACTGCTTGCCGTCTTCCCAGCGGACGCCGGTGTAGTTGGCTGACACGTCCGAGGTCGCTGTGGCGACCTTGCCGGTGCCTTCCTTGACGACGTCAACGACCAAGCCTGCAGGAACTTCCTTGTCCTTCGGGATCGTGATGGCCGGCTTCTCATCCTTCATCTCGAAGGTAGGAAGGGAACCTTCGTCCTTGAGCTTCTTGACCTCATCGGCTCCCAGCTTCTTGGAAGCCTCTGGAATCGGCTCGCTGGCCACGACCTTCAGGACAACCACCGTTTCGGCCTTTACCTCGCCGGGGCTTGCAGAGGGCGAAGCACCTTCGGCGGGTGCTGCCTCGGCTGCCGGCTCGACCATGGCGACCCAGGAGCCGACCTTGGCCTGCAGGAGGGTTTCATAAAGCGCCGGGAGCTGGGCCTTGAATTCTTCGTTGGTCGGCAAGGTTACCGGTTCCCCGGCAAAGCCCGATCCGAGCAGGCTGGCATCCTCGGCCTTGTAGGCGATGGACTTGAACTTGACGTTCTGGTTTTCCTTGATGTCCTCGCCCTTGCCCTCGACGATGACCTTGGCGCCGGTTGCCGTGGCAACCAGCGGGGTGTCGAAGGTGACGGTCGGATCCGAGGAATCATCCGCACCGGGGGTGACCTTGATCGATTCCAACGGCGCAACGTCACCGCTGGATGCCGCGGTGGTTGAACCACAGGCCGTCACCAGCAGCAACGAGGCCGTTGCAACGAGTGCCATTACTTTGCGCACGAAATCAACTTTCAGTTGGGGATTTTGGAACTGGAAACACCCACGCTGTGCGGTGAGCTTTCGAACCTGACTAAAGCCAGCTTAAAGGCCGAAACTGTGAATCTCCTTATTGGACGCTGCAACGGGACGGATGGGGGCTAGCCGCCCATGGCCGTAATCAGTGCCTCCACGCGGGAGTCCTCGTTGGTGAAGGGGTCCTTGCAGAGCACCGTTTGGCCGGGATGGTCGTTGAGCTTCAAATGCACCCAGTCAACGGTGAAGTCCCGCTCCGCATTCTTGGCAGCCCGGACAAAATCGCCGCGCAACTTGGCCCGCGTGCTTTGCGGCGGGTTGTCAACGGCCAAGGCGATGTCCGCCGGATCCACCACCGAGGCCACCTTGCCCCGGGCCGCCAGCACATGGAAGAGCCCGCGCTTGGTGTCGATGTCGTGGTACGTCAGGTCCAGCTGCGCCAGGCGCTGGGCACCCAGGTCCAGCTGGTGGCGGTTGGCATAGGAATTGATCAGCTTGTGTTTGATGGCCCAATCGATTTCCGTGTCGATCCCGGAGAAGTTCCCCGATTCCACCGCATCCAGGGTGCGGGTCCACAAATCCAGCACGGCCGGCACCTGATCGTGGTGCGCCCCCTCGCGGGCAACGAAGTCGGTGGCCAGTGTCAGGAAGCGGCGCTGGAGTGCCAGTGCGGTGAGGTGCTTGCCGTTGGCGAGCTTGACCAGGGTGGTGCCGTTGAAATCGTGGGAGATCTCGCGGATGGACCGGATGGGGTTTTCCAGCCGCAGGTCCTCCATGATCTTCCCCGACTCGATGATCCGCAGCATCAAGTCGGTCGCCCCGAGCTTAACCAGCTGGGTTGTCTCGGACATGTTCGAGTCCCCCACGATGACATGCAGGCGGCGGAAGTACTCGGCGTCGGCATGCGGCTCGTCGCGGGTGTTGATGATGGGCCGCGATCGGGTGGTGGCCGAGGAGACCCCTTCCCACACATGGTCCGCGCGCTGGGAGAAGGCGTAGAGCGGTTCACCGTCGATGTTCACGATCTTGCCGGCCCCGGCGATAAGCTGCCGCGTGACCAGGAACGGGATCAGGATTTCGGCGAGCCGGGCGAACTCGAGCTTGCGCGGGATCAGGAAGTTCTCGTGGCAGCCGTAGGAGTTCCCGGCGGTGTCGGTGTTGTTCTTGAACAGGTACAGCCGGCCGTTGAACCCGTCGGCGGCCATGCGTTCCTCCGCGCTGGCCACCAGGTCGTTGAGGATCGACTCCCCTGCTCGGTCGTGCGCAATCAGCTGGCGGAGCTCGTCGCACTCGGCCGTGGCGTATTCCGGGTGCGAGCCGACATCGAGGTAAAGCCTGGATCCGTTGGTGAGGAACACGTTCGAGCTGCGCCCCCAGGCCACCACCCGGCGGAAGAGGTAGCGTGCCGATTCCTCCGGCGTGAGCGGACGGCCCCCGGGATCGGAGTAGTTGATCCCGTATTCGGTCTCGATGCCGTAGATCCTGCGGTCCATGCGTGTCTACTTCCCTGCGCCCAGGAACCGGGCAATGGTTGGTGTGTCAAGGCGGCGGAAATGGCGGTGCGAACCCGAGGACGTGACGCGTTCAAGCACCGCGACCTCCAACAACCGGGCGTCCTCGGGGCTTTCCCCGACCCCCGGCAGCACCAGGGCGGCGGCGCGGATGACCTCGTCGGTCCCCGCGGCGGCCAGGTCCTTCCCTGCCCAATATCCGTTCCAGGCCTCGCGAATTGCGGGGGTGTCGCCGCCCATGATGATGTGGCCGGGCTGCTCGGCGATCGACCCGTCGAAGTTCAGCGAGAACAGGGTGTCCAGTTCCGGCGTTTCGCCCAGTTCTAGGACCGCCAGCTCCACCTCGAAGGGCTTGGCCTCGGCGGTGAACACCGCGCCCAGGGACTGGGCGTAGACGCTGGCCAGGCCGCGGCCTGTCACGTCGTGGCGGGAGTAGGAATAGCCGCGGGTGTCTGCATAGCGCACCCCGGCCTGGCGCAGGGACTCGAATTCGTTGTACTTGCCCACAGCGGCGAAGGCGATGCGATCGTAGATCTCGCCGATCTTGTGCAGCGAGCCGGAGGGGTTCTCCGCGATCAGGGCGATCCCGTCGGCGCACGAGGCCACGATGACGGCCCGGCCCCGGGCAATGCCCTTCCGGGCGAAATCCGCCCGGTCCTTCATGAGTTGCTCGGGCGAAACGTAGTATTGCGCGCTCATCTAGGCTTCCTTCCCGTCATCGGTCCGTGTGGCAATGATCGACCGCGCCATCTCGGAGAGGATCGCGTCCTCGACGCGGCGGGCCCCGTTGGAGTCCACGGCGTACACCACGGGCCAGAGCTTGCGCACCGCATCCGGTCCCCCGGTGGCCGAGTCGTCGTCGGCTGCGTCGTAGAGGGCCTCCACGGCCACGCGCACCGCGGCCGTGGCATCCATGTCCGGTTGCCAAAGTTTTTTCAGCGCGCCACGGGCGTACGGGGAACCGGAGCCGATCGAGTGGTGCTCCACCTCTTCGTAGAGCCCGCCGGTGATGTCGAAGGAGAAGATCCGCCCGGTCTGCGCGAGCGTGTCGTAACCGGCAAAGAGCGGGATCACGCTCATGCCCTGCATGGCCAGGGTCAGGTTGGCGCGGATCATCGATGCCAGGCGGTTGGCCTTGCCATCCAGCGAGAGCCGGGTGCCCTCGATCTTCTCGTAGTGCTCGAGTTCCACGCGGAAGAGCTTGGCGATGTCGATGGCGACCCCGGCGGCCCCGGCGATGCCGACCACCGAGAACCTGTCGGTCTCAAACACTTTCTCGATGCGGCGGCTGGCAATGACGTTGCCCATGGTCGCGCGCCGGTCCCCCGCCATCACGATGCCCTCGGCGTAGGAGAGCGCGACGATGGTGGTTCCGTGGGGCACCTGCCCCGCGGCTCCGGAAGCGGCCTGGGACTGGATCGGGGCACCGGGCAGCAGGTCGGGCCGGTCCCGGTTCAGGTATTCCACGAAGGAGGGACCGGGACCGAGCTCGATCACTGGCCGCCCTTTTGCACGAAGCCGCGCACGAATTCCTCGGCGTTGCGCTCCAGCACCCCGTCAATCTCATCGAGCAGGTCATCGACACCGGCGTCCTGGCCGGCCGCGGCGGCAACTTCCTGCTCGGTCTCCTGGGCCTGGGTGTCCTCGCGGCGCTGTCCCGAGTGCTGTTCCTGTGTCATTGCCGTCCCGCTCTTTTCCGTGTCGTACGTGTCCGGCCCCGTCGCTGCGGTGCCCGGCACTGTTTTCGCTGGTATCTACATCTTGCCACTGGGTAGGGGTTTTAGCTCCGCAGCGTGGCGATGAACTCGTGAATCGACAATTGCTTGTCCAACAGGTCCCCGACCAGGGCCTTGGTGCCGCGCAGCGGCTCCAGCGTCGCGATGCGCTCGAGCTTGCGGGCCCCGGGCACCGTGAAGGAAACCGAGTCCCAGCTCGCTGCCACCACGTGCTCCGGGTACTGGCTCAGCACCCGCCCGCGGAAGTAGGCGCGGGTGTCGGTCGGCGGGTTGGTTGCGGCCCGGGCGATCTGCGCCGGGGAATAGAGCGTTTCCATCAGCCCGCGCGCCGCCAGCCGGTGGTAGAGCCCCTTTTCCGGGCGGATGTCCGCCCATTGCAGGTCCATCAGTGCGATCCGCGGGTCGGAGAAATCCACGCCGTGGCGCTGCGCGTAGGAGGTCATGAGCTTGTACTTGGCCACCCAGTCCACGGTGGCGGCAGCGGAGAAGATGTCGGTTTCCAGCAGCTGCAGGGTTTCCTCCCAGCGGCGCTGGATCTCCACGGTCGCCTCGTCGTCGGCGTCGGTGGCCCCGCTGTGCTCGGCCGCCGCCTGGGCGTAGATCCACTGGATCTCCAGCGCGGTGAGCTTTCGTCCGTCCACCAGCTCGACCTTGGTGCGCAGCGTGGGGTCGTGGCTGATGGCCTGCAGGGCCGCGACCGGGTCGCGCAGCTCAATCGCCGGGACGGTGCCCGCCTCGATCATCGCCAGCACCAGCGCGGTGGTTCCGGTGCGCAACAGCGTGGAGACCTGCCCGAGGTTTGCGTCCCCGATGATCACGTGCAGCCGGCGGTACTTCTCCCAGTGCGCGTGCGGCTCGTCGCGGGTGTTGATGATGGGACGGCGGATCGTGGTCTCCAGCCCGATCTGCGCCTCGAAGAAGTCGGCCCGCTGGGAGACCTGGAAGCCGGGGTATTGGCCCAGCATGCCGCGGCCCACCCGCCCGGAGGCGCAGATGATCTGGCGGGTGACGAAGAACGGGATGAGCCCGGCGGCGATGGAGTCGAAGGGCACCTCCCGGGGCATCAGGTAGTTTTCGTGCGCCCCGTAGGACACCGACTTGTTGTCCGTGTTGTTCTTGTACAGGTGCACATCCGGCAGCCCGGCCAGGGACTCGATGCGGCGTACCGCCGCCAGGGCGACGTGGTCCCCGGCCTGGTCGTAGAGCACTGCGTCGAAGGGGTTGGTGGTCTCCGGGGAGGAGTATTCCGGGTGGGCGTGGTCGACGTAGAGCCTGGCGCCGTTGCCCAGCACCATGTTCATCAGCACTTCGTGGTCGTTGTCCCCGCCCTCGTAGAGCGTGGAGCCGATGGTCACGTCCCCGCCGGCCATGGCCACCTGCTCGGCATCCAGCTCCGGTTCCAGGTCGGTGAGCTGGGAGGGATCCGCGGTGGCGCGTGGCTGGGTGAAGCCGCGGGCATCGTTCAGCGGCGTCTCGTCGGTGTAGTCCCAGTGGGTGCCGGCGATCTTCCCGCGCGCCTCCCGGATGGTGGCCGCGTAGGCGTTGATGACCTGGGCCGAGAGCATGGTGGCGTTGGCCCCGGGCATCGCGGGGGCCAGCACGCCGTACTCGGTCTCCAGGCCCATGACCCGGTGCACGCTCACAGGTACTGCCCCGTTTCGTCGGACCCCGGGGCAGGCAGGGTCTTCCCGCGCCCGTTCTTGTCCGCCACGATGGTGCGGATGAAGGTGATGCGTTCGCCCTTGCGCCCGGAGATGCGCGCCCAGTCGTCGGGATTGGTGGTGTTGGGCATGTCCTCGTGCTCGTGGAATTCCTCCACGACGGCCTGGAGCAGGTAGTCCATGCGCAGCCCCCGCTCCTGGCCGGTGAGCAGCGCCTTGATGGCCGACTTCTTGGCCCGGTCCACCACGTTGCGGATCACCGCTCCGGAGGCGAAGTCCTTGAAGTAGAGGATCTCCGTTTCGGTGTTGGCGTAGGTGACCTCGAGGAACTGGTTCTGTTCCCCGGTGGAGTACATGGCATCGACGGTCGCCTGGATCATCGCGCGCACTGTCGCCGCCGGATCGTTGCCGTTCTCCGCCAGGTCGTCCGGGTGCAGCGGCAGGTCGGAGGTGAGGTACTTGGCGAAGATCTCCGCGGCTCCCTGGGCATCGGGGCGGCGGATCTTGATCTTCACGTCCAACCGCCCCGGGCGCAGGATCGCCGGGTCGATCATGTCCTCGCGGTTGGAGGCGCCGATGACGATGACGTTGTCCAGGCGCTCGACGCCGTCGATCTCGGCGAGCAGCTGCGGGACGATGGTGGTTTCCACGTCGGAGGAGACGCCGGTGCCGCGGGTGCGGAAGAGCGAGTCCATCTCGTCGAAGAACACCACCACGGGGTTTCCTCCGGCGGCCTTTTCGCGGGCCCGGGAGAAGATCAGCCGGATGTGGCGTTCGGTTTCCCCGACGTACTTGTCCAGCAGCTCGGGGCCCTTGATGTTCAGGAAGTAGCTCTTGGCCGTGCCGGTGTCGCCGTTGCGCTCGGAGGTGCGTTCGGCCAGCGAATGCGCCACCGCCTTGGCGATCAGCGTCTTGCCGCAGCCCGGGGGGCCGTAGAGCAGGATGCCCTTGGGCGCGGTGAGCCCGTGCTCGCGGTAGAGGTCGGGGTGCAGGAAGGGCAGTTCGACGGCGTCGCGGATGGCCTCGATCTGGTCGCTCAGCCCGCCGATGTCGGCGTAGGAGATGTCCGGGACCTCCTCGAGCACCAGCGACTGCATGTCGGACAGGTGCACCTTTTCCAGGGCCAGGCCGGTCCGCGCATCGAGGGTCAGCACGTCCCCGACCCGTACGATGTCCCCTGTCAGCGGTTCGGCCAGGCGGATGACGCGCTGGTCATCGGCCCTGCCCATGGCCACCACCCGGTGGTCGGCCAGGACCTCCTTGACGGTGACCAGTTCACCTGACTGCTCGTAGCCGAGTCCGGCGACGATGACCAGGGATTCGTTGAGCAGCACGTCCTGGCCGATGGCGAGCTTTCCGAAGTCCAGCAGCGGGGAGATGCCCACCCGCAGCTTGCGGCCGCCCTGGACGATGTCGGCCGATTGCACGCCGGTCGAGGAAATCGCCACGCCCTGGACGGGGTGGCTGCGCGGATGCAGTTCGACGATGGTGCCGTGGCTGAAGGGGGTGTCCCCGTCCTTCTCCAGCCCCGATTTCAGGCCCAGGATCTCCTCGCGGGTGCGCTCCAGCATGGCGACCAGGCGGGCGTTGTTGGCTCCCGCCGAGGCGAGCTGCCGATCGAGCAGGCGGTTCTTGTCCCGCACCACGTTCAACTGCCGCTCGGCGGCCGCGACCTGGCTCTCCAGCCGTGTGCGATCTGTGTCGTCGCCCATTTTCCACCCGTTTCACATAATTCGAGGAACACGTGTGCCGGGGTAAGCCGGCACACGCCACTGCTGTTCTCATCCTATGCATGGGCGGGGCCCAATGGCGGAAATGTGACCGCGACCCCACAGCGGGTTTGGTCGTGCTACCGCCCGCTGGTGTCCGCGGCGGTGTCGCCGTCGGCGTCCACGTCGTCGGCCGGTTCCTGGCCTTCGGGCAGCGAGCCGCGCTGGGTCATCGACTTCGCGTCCTTGGCGGCGCGGCGCAGCTTGCGGGCCGAGACGCCGCGCTCCCCCAGTGCCTCGTGGTTCCAGGCATCGGGCTCGTCCGAACGGGTCCAGGTCGCGAGGTCCTCGGCCGAGTAGGTGTGCTCCTTCACGCGCTTGGCGCCCGGGATGCCCACCGCCCCGTCGGCCAGCCGGCGGCAGGTGATCAGGAAGGCGGTGTGCGCGACCATGCGGTGGTCCGGGCGCACGGCCAGGCCCTCGACGTGCCAACCGCGGACCATGGTCTCGAAGGACTCGGGCTCGGTGTAGAGGCCGGTGGCGCGGATCGCCTCGACGGTGCGCGACATCTGCGTCACGGTGGCCACGTAGTTGACCCAGACCCCGCCGGGGGCCAGTACGGTGGAGACCGCGTCGACGCACTCCCAGGGCGAGAGCATGTCAAGGACCACGCGGTCCACGGAGCCGGGTTCCTCGGTTTCGAGGACCTTCTCCTGGAAGTCTCCGATGGTGATGTCCCAGGCAGGGTGCGGGCCGCCGAAGACGGTGTCGACGTTGCCGCGGGCGATCTGCGCGAACTCCTCGCGGCGTTCGAAGGAGTGCAGGTAGCCGCCATCGCCCACCGCGCGAAGCAGCGACATGGACAGGGCGCCGGAGCCCACGCCGGCCTCAACCACGCGGGCGCCGGGGTAGATGTCGCCCATCTGGATGATCTGGGCGGCGTCCTTGGGGTAGACCACGGTGGCGCCGCGCGGCATCGAGAGCACGAAGTCCTTCAGCAGCGGGCGCAACGCCTGGTAGCGGACCTCGTTGGTGTTCTCCACGATGGAGCCCTCCGGGGCGCCGATGAGCGCATCGTGGAAGAGTACGCCCTTGTGCGTGTGGAACTCCCCGCCCTCGGTCAGGGTGATAGTGCTGATCCGGCGCTTCTGGTCGGTGAGCTGGACCCGGTCGCCGGGGCGGAAGGGGCCGCGGCGGCTCTGGGCGCCGTGGGGGGTGGCTGGCATGTCGCTCATTCTCGGTTCTGTGTCCTTAGGTCCTGGGATGGTGGTGAAGTGTGGTGACCGGTGAAGCGCGGCTAGCGCTGCTTGCCGGTGATGGCCGCGACGATGCGCGCCTGGCTTAGCAGCCCGACGACGCGGTTGGAGTCATCGATGACCGCGTATTCGCTGCCCTGCAGCGTGGCCAGGTACCCGATCAGTGCCCTGCCGTCGGCGTTGGCGCTGACTACGGCGCCGGGGTCCAGGGCGCGGGCCGCGGAGAGCGCGGGGGTCTCGGCGAGCACCGCGGCATCGATGGAGTGCAGCGTTGCCTCGTCGATCACCGCAACGGGGTTGCCGGCCGCATTGACGAGGATGACCCGTCCGCCGCGACTGGCCAGCCGCGTGGTGACCTCGGCGAGGGTGGAGTCCTGGCGGATCGCGGTGGCGGGCTCCATCAGTGCGCGCACCGAAACCAGCGGCAGGCGCAGGCGCAGCTTGGCGTGCGTGATGCCCTGCGAGGCCCCGACCCACATGAACCCGCCGACCAGGATCGCGACCACGAGGACCTGGAGGTTGAGCGGTTCGTTGCGGGTCAGCGGGACGATGACGAACCAGCCCACGACCAGCACCACCAGCACCCGCCCAGCCCAGCCGGCGGCGATGGTGCCGCGGTCCTGGGAGCCGGTGTAGCGCCAGACGGCCGATTCGACCAGGCGCCCGCCGTCCAGCGGCAGGCCCGGAAGCACGTTGAAGATCGCCACCAGCAGGTTGGCCCAGATCAGGATGTCCCAGAGCAGGAACACGACCCCTGTTGGCTGGACGAGCAGCAGCGTCAGGTAGCCTGCGCCGGCGATCACGAAGTTGGCGGCCGGCCCTGCCATGGCCACCGCGAGCGAGCGGCCGGGGGTGGCGTTGAAGGAGGAGAACTGGGTGTGTCCGCCCCACAGGTTCAAGGTGATCCGGGCCCCTGGCCAGCCGAAGGACTTGGCCGTCAGGGCGTGCGCGAGTTCGTGGATGAGCACGGAGAAGGCGAGCAGCACCGCGTAGGTGAAGGCGACCAGGTAGGCGCCGGCACCCAGGTCGGGGCGGGAGCGGGCCACGGTGGGCCCGAAGACCATCACGATCAGGCCGGTGATGATGAACCAGGACCAGGCCAGGGACACCGGAACCCCGAAGACCGATCCGAGCGGGATCCCGTCGCGCTTGGTGGCAGGTTCGCTCATGCGCGCACCCCGATGGACGCCAGTGCGCCCAGGGATTCGATGTCGAGGCCGGCCAGCGAGTCGACGCGCTGCCAGGACGGAGAGTCGGGCACCGGGGCGATGTGCTCAACGAGCACCGCGGCGATCCCGCTGGCGGCGGCCGCGGCAATGCCGGGGGCGGAATCCTCGATCCCGACCACGCGGGAAGGATCCAGGTCCGGCACCAATTCCCCGAGCTTTTCCAGTCCCAGCAGGTACGGGTCGGGGTGCGGTTTGCCGCGGGAAACCATGTCCCCGGTGACGCGGAAAGCGAAATATTTCTTCGGCAGCTGATCCAGCACGAGGGCGGCCAGCGGTTCCTCGGACATGGTGACAAGTCCGCAGGGGACGTTTGCGCCGTGCAGCGCCTCCAGCAGTTCGAGGGCACCGGGGCGCCAGTCGACGCGGCGGGCCACCCCGGCCAGGACCTCGGCGGTGAGCCTGTCGATGATCTCGCGCTCCGGCAGGTCGACGCCCGCGCGCTGCAGCGCGGCGGCGGCGTCGGGCAGGGCGTTTCCGACCAGTCCCAGGGCCTGGGCCTCGCTCCACCGGCCGCCGAATTCGGCCACCAGAGCCGCCTCGGCGGCCATCCAGTAGGGTTCGGTGTCAAGCAGGGTTCCGTCCATGTCCCACAAGACTCCCTGGATCTCGGAGTTCACGGGGCGCGCGGGCATGGGGTCGGGATTCTGGGTTGGCATGTCCCAATTCTAGTGGGTGCGCACTTGCCCCGGCGACCGGTGCGCGCGCTAGGGTGAGGATGTGAGCGAAGATATGAATGATCCAGTGACACTTTCCTCCCTGGTGGCCGCCTCCACGATTCCCGGGCCCGTGCGCCCGGCGATCATGGTGGTTGCCTTCGAGGGATGGAACGATGCCGGTGACGCCGCCAGTTCGGCGATCAAGGACATCAAGGCGGCCACCGGCGCCGTGAAGGTCGCTGGCATCGGCGACGACGACTACTACGATTACCAGTTCTCCCGCCCGCAGGTGCGCCGCAACGGCGCCGGCAAGCGCGTCGTCAAGTGGCCGACCACCCGCATCTACCGCGCATCGCTGCCCGAATCCCCGGTGGACCTGCTGCTGGTGCGCGGCGTGGAGCCCACTTACCGGTGGAAGGCCTTCATCACCGAGATCCTCACGCGCGCCGAGGAGGAGAACGTGCAGGGCGTGATGGCGCTCGGTTCGCTGTTGGCCGATGTGCCGCACACCCGGCCGATCCAGGCGGCGGTCTCCTCCGACGACCCGAAGGTCTGCGAGGCCTTGGGTGCCCTGCCCGGCAACTACGAGGGCCCCACCGGCATCCTGGGGGTGCTGGCGCAGTTCTCCGAGGCCGCCGGGCTGCCCACGCTCTCGATCTGGGCGGCGGTTCCGCACTATGTTGCGCAGCCGCCCTCACCCAAGGCGCAACTGGCCATCCTGCACCGGGTGGAGGAGCTCCTGCCGCTGGCCCTGGACCTGCATGAACTCGGCGAGGACGCACTGGCGTGGGAGCGCGGGGTCGACGCGCTGGCCACCGGGGACGCGGACATCGCCGCCTACGTGCAACAGCTGGAGCAGGCACAGGACGAGACCGAGTTGCCCGAGGCCACCGGCGAGGCGATCGCCCGCGAGTTCGAGCGCTACCTCAAACGCAGGCACCGCCCCGGTGCGCCGGGGGAAGAAAGTCCCGGCACACCGGGAGCCGGCGGCCAGGCCCCCGGCGGGCCGGGCAACAGCCCGGATTCCCCCGAGGCGCCGGGCACCCCCGAGTAGGGCGAAAAAGAGGAATACCCGACGCCGTGGTCTTGTCGAGCGCCGTAGCGGCTTGTATTTGCCTGGTTTGATCGTGTGGGTGCGTGCCCAGGTGTCATCGCCGGTGAGGTTGATGTGTACCCATCCCAGGGTGAGAAGAACCGCAGCAGCCCAAGGGCCTGGCGTTGCCTTCCTGGTCCAAGGCCGTGATGGATGCGGTGCAGGTAGACCCCGTTCCAGGGAACGATGGCGGCGGTGAGGAGTTTCAACACCGAAGTGCGGTGGCGCTGCGACTTGAAGGATCGGTCGCGCATCTCCCCGAGCTGGTTGATGACGTCCGGACGGGCCAGGGTTTTCCGGGCCCGTCCTTGTTCAACCCGGCCTTCACCTTGAGGCGCAAGCCCGCATTTTGGAGTCAATCCAGCAGAAAAGCGTTCGTTCCAGTCTTCACACTTGCCGCAGGGCGGTGGCGAGCCCAATTCGGCACCGGTATCGCGAGCTTGTGCATCATCGGGGATCGGGTTACGGAGCCCTTCTTGATCGACGTGGCAAGTGGCAGCGTCTCCTCCCGGTGTGCGGTGATGGTTTTCGTGCTTATGGTGCCGCCGATCAGCGGAGCCAACGCCGATAACGCAGGATCGTTGGCGGTGTGTAGCGGCGGCGCGCCGATGTTGCGGATCCGGGGTGCGAACCGGTAGCCGTGCAGGTGCATCAGGGCAAAGAGATGGTCGGTGAAGCCAGCCGTATCGGTGTACCTTCCTGGATCGCGAGGGTTGGGAATGACCCTGTCGAGCGGCTACCGGGCGGTTGGCTCGTGGGCGGTGACGCGCACGACGTCGCGGTCGGCGAGGAAGGGGCAAGGACTGCAGCGCACGACGGCATCACGTCCGGCAGTGAGCAGGATTCGGCTGCTGCGGGGCCGGGACCGTCGGCAGAAGTTGTGACCAAGACTTTCACTGCTCGCTCCTTCTCGGTTTCAGGTAGCCTCGGCTTTCCCTCCGGCCGGCTTCCCCGGGGCGAAGGTTCTCGCCGGAGGTGAATGAACCCTCTGACCGGTCCTGGCAATTGACGCGTCGACCCAGTGGAAACGGTCTCGCACTCCTGATCGAGTGAGCTTGCCATGAGTTCCTGGCTATGTTCCGTCGTCGCGGTAAGGCGACCGCAAGGGGTCTGGTCTGCTCGCTACGGCAAGGGGTGTTCCGCTGACTCCCGTGATGAGACCCCAGCGGTGGGGGCAGCGAACTCGGTGGCAGCCCACGAGGCGAGCAGGCGCATAGCCTCTTCGGACTTGGAGCCGGGTTCGGCAGCGTAGATGGTCATTGTCAGGCCCGGTTCGGCTGCCATTTCCAGGCCTTCATAGGCCAGGGTAAGTTCTCCGACGACCGGGTGGTTAAAGGTCTTGGAGCCGGCTCCGTGGTGCCGGACATTGTGTGCGCTCCAACGGCGCCGGAATTCATCGGAACGGGTGCTGAGTTCCCCAATGAGGTCATGGAGCTCCTTGTTGTGGGGATCGCGCGAGGCTTCGATGCGCAGGATCGCGACAGTCACCTCGGCGAACAAGCCCCAATCGGGGTAGAAATCATGCGCCCGGTCGTCGAGGAATGTGTATCGGGCGATGTTGGGGGGCTGGCCCGGCATGTCATAGACATCCTTGTAGAACGCCCGAGCCAGAGGATTGGCGGCGACAAGGTCCATTCGTCCGTTGCGGACGAATGCCGGACCCGCCACCACGGCGTCGAGCACCCACTGCAAGGACTGGTGGGCGCGCCAGGTTTTCGGATTGCGCCGCCGTGGAGGCCGGGCCACCGGGTTCGCCGCATGTGCCAGGTCAAAAAGATATGCACGCTCGGCATCATCGAGCTGCAGCGCCTTGGCGAGGCTGTCCAGGATCTCCGGCGAGACGCCGCTGATGGCACCGCGTTCAATACGCGTGTAATACTCGATGCTCACTCCGGCCAACGTTGCGACCTCGATCCGACGCAACCCCTTGACCCGCCGGTTTGCACCGGTTGGGAGACCAACCATCTCCGGGGAGATTTTTCCACGCCGCGAGGAGAGGAACTCCCGCACTTCTGCTCGATTATCCATCCCTCCACGGTAGACGGGCCGCGCGTCTTGAGGGAGACCCAGCGGGTACCACCATCAACAAGGACTCCCGCCGGAGACCAATCGGTGGTGTTGTTGTATGAACACCAGAATTGAAACTAGCGCGGAGTATCCATGCGGGGAGTCATCAAGCACGCGCTCGGCGATGTCCGCCTCGTTGAACGAGAGATTCTCGCCTTGGGCGGGGCGCGGCGGTTTGATCGTCAACATCTCCTCGGGTGCCGGCATCAGCGGCATCCGCGGACAAGCCGCTTACGCCGCTGCCACGCACGGAGTGACCGGGATGACCAAATCCGCAGCACTCGAATACGCCGCCCCAAGGATCCGGATCAATGCCATCTGCCCCGACGACCGGTTCCGGACCCGACGCAGATTTGATTCCAATCATTTGCCCCCGGATCGTTCCGGGCTTCCGCGCACGCGGCAAAACGGCCCACCACCACAACGGCCCACCATCAGAGCCGACGCCAACACCTAGGAGAAAACCATGAAAAACCTACGATCAGCCTCGGTGCTGGCCGCCGGGCTGGGAATCAGCTTCTTGCTGACCTCATGCACTCCGACACCTCCGGACCAACCCTCGCCCCCGGCCACTTCATCGGCCGCTCCTTCGACGGCGCCGCTTCCGTCGCTGGCAACGTCGCGGTCGGCCGAACCGGCCGGGCAGGCGGCGCCCACCGGAAATCCGCGGGTGGTGAGCAGCGGCCTTGAGGCCCCCTGGTCGGTGGTGTTCCGTGACGGCACGGCCCTGATCAGCGAACGAGACAGCGCCCGCATCCTTGAGCTCGCCGAAGACGGGAGCTCCCGGACGATTGGAACGGTTCCCGGCGTGGCCGGCACCGGCGAAGGCGGACTGCTGGGCCTGGCGGTCGATGACCAAGGACGGCTGTATGTCTACTCGACGGGCGCCGGGGAAAACCGGATCCAACGCTTCGACGTCAGCGGCGAGCCCGGGTCACTGGCGCTGGGCGATGCCGTGACGATTCTCGACGGGATCCCCTCGGCGAGCTACCACGACGGAGGACGCCTGGCCTTTGGCCCGGACGGGATGCTCTATGCCACCGTGGGTGACGCCGGGCAGGCCGGGCAGGCACAGGACCTGGATTCGCTGGGCGGCAAGATCCTGAGGATGAGAGCAGACGGGGAAGTACCCAACGACAATCCGTTCGACGGTTCCCTGGTCTACAGCTATGGACACCGCAACCCACAGGGACTCGCCTGGGCGCAGGACGGGACGATGTTTGCCACCGAGTTCGGACAAAACACCTGGGACGAGCTGAACATCATCAACGCCGGCGCCAACTACGGGTGGCCGACGGTCGAAGGCATCGACGATGCCGAGGGCTTCACGAACCCGGTGCAGCAGTGGACCCCGGATGTGGCCAGCCCCAGCGGCATGACCCACGTCGACGGGACGCTGTTCATCGCCAACCTGCGCGGATCGGTACTACGGGCGGTGCCGGTCGCGGACCCCGCCACGTTCACCGACCACTACGACGGCGAGTACGGCCGCTTCCGGGATGTCACGGTATCCCCGGACGGGGAGCTGTGGTTCCTCACCAACAACACCGACGGGCGAGGAACTCCCGGACCTGACGACGACCGCATCCTCGAAGTCGGCCTGGAGCAAGGTTAGAAAAAGGCGCACGCCAGGCCCATTTACCCGTGGCGAACTCGGATCAGCGCGTAGTACGCCCACGAACACCACGGCCCGCACAATGGCACCAGCCCCCGGTCACCAACCAGGGAGGGACCCCATGCCGAAGCCCTTCGGCGGCTTCCGCCGTGGATGGGGTGGGAAGTGCGGCGTATGGCCTGCGTGTTCTGCTTCGGTGCGGCCGGCGTCATTTGTTTCCTGCCCGACCACGGCTGCGGCCATGGCCCAGTCCGCAGCAACCCAGCAAATCCTTTGCCGCAGCCACATCAGCCCCGACGGGCGCATCAATGCAGAGCCCCCGCTTCCAGGAGTATCCCCGCCCAGCCGCTGGAAGGAGACTCGCAACATCCTGACGGCCCCTGCCGCCGGTGTCGCTGAGCATCCACGGATACGGCATGGCCAGCGAACAGCGGTACCAGCGCTACGGATCCAACATCTCCCAGGCACGGGTCGATGAGATTCGGTCGGCGCTGCACGAATCCCGTCACGTCGACCAGTGGGCTAACGGCACGATGCTGGGCGGTCCGGCGGCGTTCGGGGTGTCCTACATCCTGGACAGCACACTCTTTCCCTCCGCACGCAACCATTTCGAGCGCCGGGCAAACCTGTCCGACGGCGGCTACCCGGCAGTGCCCGACAATTCGCCCGCACCGCGATGGCCAGACACCATCGCCATCGCCTTGCTCCTGGTCCTCATCTTGTGCCCCGGCATCCGCCTGGCATCCCGACGTTTGTTCACCGGCGGCAGCCAAGCCGTGGCTCACGAAGGGCAGCGCCGTCCGATCCATACAAAGGGCAGGATCATGCCGCGCGATTGATTGCAGACGCGCAAAAACCACCAAGCCACGGCTCCTCGGGCGGTGCGTTCCTTGAGCGGGACCCTGGGAGTACCTCTCACAACAGGGACTCCCCCGGCCCGACCCGCCGTGATGTGCTTGAAGTGAAGTAGGAAATTTTCCACGTTCATTAATGACTACCCCGAGGATGGCATCACGATGAGCACGAATACCGACGGAAGCAAGAAGTCGACCTCCGGAACGAGCGGGACGGAGCGAGGTTTCTCTCGCAGGAAACTGATGAAGCTAACTGGCGCCGGGGCTGCCGCGGTGGGTCTGTCCAGTGTCGTGGGTCTGGCATCGGGCGAGCAGGCCGTTGCCTCCGTACCCGCCTCCGCCTCCAGAAAGGGCTTGGAGCAGGGAGATACCTCAGACGGTGCAGACAACTTTTACACCAGTGACAAGGTCACGGTCCGAAAGGTCTCGTTCAGGAACCGGTACGAGATGAAGGTGGTGGGCAACCTGTTCACGCCTAACAACCTGGACCGCAGGACGGGCCATCCGGCACTGGTCGTGGGTCACCCCATGGGAGCCGTGAAAGAACAGAGCGCCAACCTCTACGCCACGAAGATGGCGGAGCAGGGATTTGTCTCGCTGTCCTTCGACCTCTCCTTCTGGGGAGAAAGCGCGGGGAAGCCGGGCAATGCCGTCGCCCCTGATGTCTACAGCGAAGACTTCAGTGCTGCCGTGGATTTTCTGCGTACCCAGTCATTCGTAGACAAGGACCGTGTGGGGGCCATCGGGGTCTGCGGAAGCGGCAGCTTTGTGCTCGGCGCGGCAAAAATCGATCCGAGGATCAAGGCCATCGCCACGGTGAGCATGTACGACATGGGTGCCGCGAACCGTGACGGGCTCCGGAAGTCCGTCACCCTGGAACAGCGCAAGGCGATGATCGCGCAGGCCGCTGCACAGCGGGATGTCGAGTTCGCCGGTGGAAAAATCCAGTACACCGGGGGCACACCCGAGAAGCTCACCGCGACATCGAGCCCGGTGGACCGGGAATTCTACGACTTCTACCGCACTGCCCGCGGATACCACCCGAACACCACGACACATCCCGCCCTGGCCACCAACGCCAAGTTCATGAACTTCCATCCGTTCGCGGACCTGGACTTGCTCTCGCCGCGGCCGCTGCTGTTCATCACCGGTGACCAGGCACATTCTCGGGAGTTCAGCGAAGAGGCCTACCGCCGGGCCACGGGTCCGAAGGAGCTCTTCTGGGTTCCGGGAGCCGGCCACGTCGACCTGTACGACCGCGTGGGACTCATCCCCTTCAACAAGCTCACGGACTTCTTCCGGACCAACCTCTAGGAAACCCCGGGGCGCCCGGGCCGGTTTCCCCTCACCATGGGCCGGTTCGCTGGTCCCGGGACACTTCTGAGGGGGTGATCCCAGGGCGGGAGTCCGCGCCGGCGGCAACCATGGTGGAATCACTACCCCACAGACACCCCTTTCCTCGGAAGGGAACAGTTGTCGACTGAATGTGGACATGAAATTGAGGCCGACAACTTGGCCACGAAGGAGAAATTTGCATGATCGGACAATCGCCCGCACCCCAGACAGCGGTCCGGTCCTCGTCCGGACCGGGACGGCTCCCCCTGGTGGTCTATATCTTGGCCTTGGGAACGTTCCTGATGCTGACCACCGAGTTCATTGTTGCCGGAATCCTGCCCCAAATGGCCGATGACCTCGGAGTGGGCGTGGCCCGGGCCGGCTTGCTGATCACCGTGTTCGCCCTGGGCATGGTCATAGGCGCACCGGTGATGGCCATGGCTACCCTGCGCCTGCCGCAACGACTGACCCTCATCCTGGCCCTGGTCGTCTTTGCCATCGGACACGTCATCGTCGCCCTGGCTTCCAACTTCGAAGTGCTCCTGGCCGCACGGTTCCTCACCGCGCTGGCCACCGGGGCATTCTGGGCCATCGCCGGGGTCATCGCGGCAAGGACCGCCGGTGCGGGAATGGCGTCCCGCGCGCTGGGCATTGTGAGTGCCGGCGGCATGCTCGCGACCGTCCTGGGCGTGCCGCTGGGCGCGTTCGCCGCCCACCTGATCGGCTGGCGTGGGACCTTCTGGGCGCTGGCCATCATGGCCCTGGCTGCCACGGTCTTGATAGCCCGCCACGTTCCCCACACCGGTGCCGGTTACACGGCCGTATCAATCCGCTCGGAACTCTCCGCGCTTCGCTCCGGCCGGCTCTGGCTGGCATTGGCCGCCTGCGCCACCACCACCGGAGGCGTCTTGGCCGCCTATTCCTACATCGCTCCGCTGCTGGCGGATGAGGCCGGCATCCCCATCGGCATCGTCCCACTGGTCCTTGCCGGGTTCGGGGTCGGCTCCCTCATTGGCGCACTGGTCGGTGGACGCCTCGGGGACAGCCACCCCCACGCGACGACCATCATCGCACCCGCAGCGACCACCATGATCCTGATCGGGATCTGCTTCGCCGCCAACTCACCTCTTCCCCTGACGATCTTCGTCGTCGCCCTTGGGCTCTTCGGCCTGGGAGCGAACCCCGTGCTGATCTCTCTGGCGCTGCGCTACGCCGATCACGCGCCCACCCTCGGGTCCTCACTCACCGTCGCGGCTTTCAACGCCGGCACCGCCGCCGCCACGTGGGTCGGGGGCATCGCCCTGGGAACCAGTCTCGGGTCCATCGGCCCCGTCGCCGTCGGAGCCGGGATTGCGGTCCTGACCCTCATCCCGACCACCGCCCTGGCCATCGTGGCCCTCCGCCCGATCGAGAAGGCGGCCGAAGAAGGCACCGGTCCTTCATCCATCCCGGCCGGCTAGATTCCCGTGCGGTCCAGGCTCCACGCCGCGACCCGGAAAATCGCCACATTCCAACCCCACCACAAGCAGGACACGCCACAACAGAACGAGAAGTGGGAATGGAAACTCAACGATTCACCGGTATGCTCGCGTCCACAACCGGCGCAAGCAGCGGTATTGGCCGTGCGGCCGCCTTCGCTTTCGCATCAGGGGGAAGCCGATGTTGTTGTCACGGGCAGAGACAGTGAGGGGAAGGCGGAAACCGAACGACAGGCGGCCTCGCACCGAGGACGGCTGTTGGCGCTGCATTGCGATGCGACCCGCATCGACGTCATCACCTCCGCCCCGGCCAAGACGATCGGGCCTTTGGGGGCCTGGATGTCGCGTTCAACCACGCCGGCATCGAACAACCCATGGCCCCGCTGGCCGACATCGCCGAGGAGCCCTGGGATCGGTTGGCCAACGTCGGCCTGCGCAGCGTGTTCCTCTGCATGAAGCACCAGTCCCCGCTGATGCCCAAGACCGGGGGTGGGCGGTCGTGAACATTTCCTCCGGTGCCGACGCCGGGGTCGTCGGTTTCCGCGGTCACGCCGGATCTGCCGCCGCCAAGCACGGGGTTGATCGGACTGACGATGTCCAGGGCCTTGGGCTTCTCGGCGGACGGCACACGGATCAACGCAATCTATCCCTGCATCATTGACATCCCGATGATGGAACGGTTCTTCGGTGGGACCCCGGAGGGCACCCACGGGTGATCGGCCGGGAACCCAATGGCCGGATGGGCCGTCCCGAGGAGATCGCCTTCGCGGTGCCGTGGCTGCCCTCGGACCTCACCGCGTTCACCACCGGACGTGCCATGGTCGTCGACGGCGGACAAACCGTGGGACGCTAAAGGCTCCCGACCCAACCATCGGGCGCCCGTTGCGTGAAAACCCAAGACAGGACCCCCTCACAGCCCCGCAGGACCAGGTCCAGCCAACTCTGCACCGATCGCCCGCCAGCACTCAGATCCCCCCAATACGCAACCGCAGACGCCACACCGACGCCGGTGACCTCATCGACGACTCCGTCGAGGAACTCACAGAGGGCGAGCCTGGCGCCTGCCCTCCGGCCTTCGCGGCCCTTGCCGGCTGACCAAGAACGCGTTCGGCACCCGCTCCTCCATAGAGGTGCGGGTGCCGAACGGATACTTGGTGCGGCGCAGTGGCGGCAGCGCGGACGCTAGGAGATCTTGAGCCCCAGCAGCGCATCGAGCGCATCGGCGAGCAGCTGCCCGCCGGCCTCCTGCGAGCCGTCGTCCTCCGCCGGTTCCTGGGCGCCGAAGGCATCGAGCACGGACAGGGCCGCAGGGGCGTCCAGGTCGTTGGCCAGCTTGGAACGGATGCGGGTGACCACCGCCGTGGCCTCGGCGAGTGTGGTGGAGCCGATGCGCTTGCGCCAGCGGGCCACCCGGTCCTGGGCCTGGGTGAGCAGTTCATCGGTCCAGAACCAGTCGCTGCGGTAGTGCTGGCCCAGCAGCACCGTGCGGATGGCCACCGGGTCCACGCCGGCGGCACGCAGCTGGGAAACCAACACCAGGTTGCCCAGGGACTTGCTCATCTTTTCGCCGTGCAGGCCCACCATGCCGGTGTGCACGTAGGACTGTGCCAGCGCCTTGCCGTCCAGCGCGGCCGCGTGACCGGCGGAGAACTCGTGGTGCGGGAAGATCAGGTCCGATCCCCCGCCCTGCACGGTGAAGGGGGCGGGCAGGAAGCGGCGGGCGATGACCGAACACTCGATGTGCCAGCCCGGGCGCCCGGCGCCCAGTGAGGCGCCGTCCCATTCCGGCTCCCCGGCGCGCGCCACACGCCAGAGCAGCGGGTCAAGGGCATCGCGCTTGCCCGGCCGTTCCGGGTCTCCCCCGCGCTCGGCGAAGAAGCCGAGCATGGTCTCGCGGCTGTAGCCGCTCACGGTGCCCAACTCCCAGGCGTCGGAGGCAGCGGCGGCGGCGTCGAAGTAGATGTCCCCGTCCGGTTCGCCGTTTTCGCCCGGCACCGCGTAGGCCAGGTCCTTGGCGACGAGTTCCTCGACGAGCGGGACCAGCCAGGTGATGGATTCCACGGCGCCGATGTAGTGCTCGGGTGGGATCACGTTCAGTGCTTCCATGTCGGCGCGGAACAGGTCGGTCTGCTCCTTGGCCAGCACCTGCCAGTCCATGCCGGTAGCTGCGGCGCGCTCCAGCAGCGGATCGTCGATGTCGGTGACGTTCTGCACGTAGGTGACCTCCCGCCCGGCATCGCGCCAGGTGCGCTGCAGCAGGTCGAAGGCGACGTAGGTGGCGGCGTGCCCCATGTGTGTGGCGTCGTAGGGGGTGATGCCGCAGACGTAGATGCTCGCCGGCGCGTTGGACTTCTCGGCGTCGGCGGTGTCCCTCAGCCGGCCGGTGGCGGTGTCGTGCACCTCAAGGATCGGTGCGTTTCCCGGGACATGCGGGACGGTGGGCGCGGACCATGCAAGCACGGGGCGTCCTTTCTCTTAGGTTTTTGCCCGAACGTGGCCGGGCGCAATGCAGTTACTTGGAACAAGTCCACCGGCCCGGCGGTTATTCCGGGTTTCGGGGTCCGATTTTGCTAGGCGTTGATCACACCGAAGCCCAGCAGCAGGTACAGGGCCAGGCCCAGGGCCACGCGGTACCAGACGAAGAGGCTGTAGCTGTGCGAGGAAACGTACTTGAGGAACCAACCCACGATGACGAACCCGACCACGAAGGCGATGAGCGTGGCCAGGCCGGTCTGCGGCAGCGAGTACACGCCGGGTTCATTGAAGGACTTGGCCAGCTTGTACAACCCGGAGGCGAAGACCGCGGGGATGGCCAGCAGGAACGAATAGCGGGCGGCCGCGCCACGGGTGTAGCCCATGAACAGCCCGGCGGTGATGGTTCCGCCGGAGCGCGAAACCCCGGGGATCAGGGCCAGCGCCTGGGCGAAGCCGAAGAGGATGCCGTGCTTGGGGGTCAACGTGGTGAGCTCGCGGTTCTGCTTGCCGTAGTAGTCGGCAACCGCCAGGATCAGGCCGAAGACCACCAAGGTGGTCGCCACGATCCACAGCGAGCGGAAGGAGGTGTCGATCTGTTCCTCGAAAAGCAGGCCCAGCACCGCGATCGGGATGGAGCCGATGATGATCAGCCAGCCCATTTTTGCGTCGGGGTCGCTGTGCGGCACCCGGCCACGCAGCGCATTGAACCAGGCGCCGACGATCCGCACGATGTCCTTCCAGAAGAACACCAGCACCGCGGTTTCGGTGCCCAGCTGCGTGATCGCGGTGAACGCGGCACCGGGGTCGGACGCATTGGGCAGCAACTCCCCCACGATGCGCAAGTGGGCGCTGGAGGAGATGGGGAGAAATTCTGTCAGACCCTGGATCAGCCCTAGGAAGGCCGCTTCAAACCAATTCACGTACCGACACTACTTCACCAAGGCACGCCAAGGCCCATTGGCGCTCCATGATGAGTCGAACTTAATACTGTGGTCGGAGTCGCTATGGCCGGCCGGGCTACGTGGTGATGGGCTCCCCCCGGCTGTCTTCGTCGTACGGATCGTCGTCGTCGCTTTCCTCCACCACGCTCAGCGGGAGGAACTCCTCGTAGGACTCGTAGAGTGCGTCCTCGTACTCCTCAAAGGCATCGGCCACGGCCAGGAATGCCGAGCTGATCGAGGCGTCCTGGGCGCCGCGTTTTGCAGCCACGGCCGAAAGGTGTTCTTCGAGGCAACCGATCAATACACTGAGGGCAACACGCGGGTCTGTACTCATGTGTTCGACGTTACAGGCACAAGCCACACTATGGACAGGGTCATGATCGAAAAGAAAATCCCCGTAGCCCGAGCCCGGGACCAGATGCCCGGAGACCCCGAGCACCTCTTCGAATACCTGGTGATTGCGGCGCTGCCGGGCGAACATCGCTCGGTGGCACGCGCAGCCCTGCGCGAGCATTCGGAGTACGGCAAGTGGGAATTGGTGCGCACCTGCCTCTACGAGGGCGGCGGCCAAAAGTACTGGATGCGACGACGGGTCATGCGCGTAAAGCCCACGCTGAACATCCGCGGCTGAGGCACGCGGCACCCGAGTTGCACCGGCTGCCCTACTCCTTGACCGGGCCCAGCAGCCAGGAAGCCACGGTGGAGTGCGCCGATTCGGCATCCGAGGGGTGGTACAGGCTGGCCAGGGCGTCGCGGTAGAGCCGTTCGAGCTCGGAGCCGCGGAAGTACTGCCCGCCGCCGGAGACCTTGGCGGCGATGTCGATGCAGGAGCGGGCGGCGTCCCCGGCCTGGGTGCGCAGCGTGACCAGCCGCGGGAACCAGGATCCCCCGTGGTCCACCCGGTCGTCGAGGTCCCGGGTGGTCATCCGCAGCATCGCATCGAGCTTGAGGACCTGCATGCCCGCATCGGCGACCTGCCACCGGATGTCCGGATCCTGGTCGTAGGTCCGTCCGCCGAATTTCAGCGAGCTGCGCCTGGCCGGGTTTGCCGCCGCCAGCTCCATGCCGCGCTCGGCCAGCCCCACATAGACCGAGGCGGTCAGTGAGAGGAACGAGGCGAAGATGCCGAACACCAACAGGTCCGGCACCGGTCCGACGGGCAGCTTGGTGTGGATGTGTTCCGCCGAAACGCGGGCACCTGTCAGCACGGTGGAGTTCGACTGGGTGGCGCGCATGCCCAGGGTGTTCCAGTTCTGCGGGATCTCGATGCCGGTGGCGTCCCGGTGCAGGAAGCCGTGCACCAACTGTCCCTTCCCGGTGCCCTCGTCCTTGCCGAAGACCCCGAGGCGCGTCCACACCGGAGCCAGCGAGGTGAAGACCTTGGTCCCGGTGAAGGAGTACGATCCGTCGGCGTCGGGCACCGCACGGGTCACGGAGTCGAAGAGGACCTCGTCGTTCCCGGCCTCCGACACGCCAAAGGCCATGACCTCACCCGCCTGCACCCAGTCCAGGACCATGTCCAGGCGGTCATCCCCGCGGGCGGAGAGCAACGTCGCAACGCCCGTCCAGACCAGGTGCATGTTCACCGCCAGAGCCGTGGCAGGTGCGTAGGTGCCGAGCAGACGCTGGGCGGCCGTCATGGTTTCCATGCCCCAGCCGAAGCCGCCACGGGTTTCCGGGAGCATGGCCCGAAGGTAGCCGGCGTCGGTGAGCTCGGCGAAGTCCTCGGCGCAGAAGGCGTTCTGGGCATCGTAGCCGGCGGCCCGTGCCCGAAACCGGTCGAGCATCTCGGTGCCGAGCACCTCGTTGATGGTTTTCACGCGTATGTTCTTCGCTTTCCGTGCGGGTATTGGTGGCGCATCAGGGGGTTCCCCTCGCGGATGTCAGTAGGTCGTCAGTAGGTCGCGCAACACCCGGGTGCCGAACTTCAGCGAATCGACGGGGACCCGCTCGTCGACGCCGTGGAACATGCCGGTGAAGTCCAGTTCTGCCGGCAGGCGCAGCGGGGCGAATCCGTAGCCGGTGATGCCCAGGCGGGACAGTGCCTTGTTGTCGGTGCCGCCGGAGAGCATGTACGGAAGCACCACCGCCTCCGGGTCCTCGCGCCCCAGTGACGCCACCATGGAATCGACGAGGTTCCCGGCAAAGGGAACCTCCAGGGCGCGGTCAAGGTGCAGCGCGCTGAGCTCGACGTCCGGCCCGGCCAGGGTGCGCAGCGTCTCCATGACCAGTTCGTGCTGGCCCGGCAGGGTGCGGACATCCAGCAGCGCCTCGGCGGCCCCGGGGATCACGTTGTGCTTGTAGCCTGCGGAGAGCACCGTGGGGTTGGCCGTGTTCTGCAGGGTGGCGCCGACAAAGCGCGCCACGTTCCCCAGCTCCGCCAGCAGCACCTGCGGGTTGTCTTCGGTGAATTCGATCCCCGTCATCTCCGAGACGCCTTGAAGGAAGGCGCGCGTGGTGTCGGTGTAGGAGATCGGCCAGTCGTGTTCGCCGATGCGGGTGATGGCGGCGGCCAGCCGGGTCACCGCGTTCTCCTCGTTGATCTGGGATCCGTGCCCGGCGCGCCCCGCGGCGGTGAGCTTGAGCCAGGCGATGCCCTTTTCGGCGGTCTGCAGCAGGTAGGCACGCTTGCCGTCGATGGTGGCGGAGAAGCCGCCGACCTCGCTGATGGCCTCGGTGGCGCCCTCGAAGAGCTCGGGGTGGTTATCGACCATCCAGCGTGCTCCGTAGTCACCGCCCGCTTCCTCGTCGGCGAAGAACGCGAAGACCAGGTCGCGGCGCGGACGGGTGCCGGTGCGCTGCATCTCGCGCAGCACCGCCAGGATCATCGCGTCCATGTCCTTCATATCCACCGCTCCGCGGCCCCAGATCATTCCGTCCTTGATCTCGGCGCCGAAGGGGTCCACCGACCATTCGTCCTTGAATGCGGGCACCACGTCCAGGTGGCCGTGGACGATCAGGGCGGGCAGCAACCTGTCGGTGCCTTCGATGCGGGTGACGACGTTGGCGCGGCCCTGGGCGGATTCCAGCACCGTGGCCTCGAGTCCCACCTCGGCGATGAGTTCGGCCACGTATTCGGCGGCCTTGCGCTCCCCCGCGCCCTCGTTGTTGCCGTAGTTGGTGGTGTCGATCCGGATCAGTGCCTGGCAGATGCCGGCAACTTCATCTTCGGCGACGATGGTGACCGGGGCATTCTGCGCAGCTGACATGGGGGAATCCTTCTGCCTCTCGTGGTGGTGGGTCGATCTGCCTCCACCCTATCGAGGTATGTGTTCAACGCGCGAGGGGGTGTGCGATCCGGCCCGTGTCCAGGAGCGTGTTCCTCCGGGTACGAGAAAACCCCCGACCTGACTTTCGTCTGGTCGGGGGTTGATCCGTGCGAAGGAGGGGACTTGAACCCCCACCCACTTACGTGGACTAGCACCTCAAGCTAGCGCGTCTACCATTCCGCCACCCTCGCTGGTGGCCGCTGCACCGGAGAAGTTCGTGAAGAACTTTGTTTCCGTTGTCCGCGGCGAGATAAGACTCTAGCACGGGTTTGGGGCGCACTTCAATTCGGGGGTTCCGTCGGTTAAAAACCGCGGGTTTACAAGGCTATTTGCGCCCGTTTGGGCGAAAAACCCCGCACCTCGGCGTTGTTTGTGAGCAGGGTCATATTGAGTGGGGCAGATGCGTGATGTTCTCCCCTTCGGACAATAGGGCTGTCCGGTCAGTGGCGTTGCGTAGGATGATGGTGTTTGCCAGCCCGATCACCACGCGGGGCGGCACGCCAGCACCCCTGAACCAACCAGCGCGTTAGTAGGCGACCGAGCACCGATGTCCACAACCACGACCCTTCCCAAGCGCATCGCGATGATTTCGCTGCACACCTCCCCGCTGGAACAGCCCGGGTCCGGGGACGCCGGCGGAATGAACGTGTACATCCGCCATCTGTCACTCGCGCTGGCCGAGCAAGGGGTTTCTGTCGATGTCTTTGTCCGCGGCGCCGGTGAAACCCGCGCCGTCGAGGTGGCGCCCGGGATCACCTGCCACGAGGTGCAGGCAGGACCCGCCGGCAAGCTCAGCAAGGAGGAGCTGGCCGAGCACCTGGACGATGTGGCCCTGGCGATCGAGCACTATGCCGCCACGCTTGCCCCCTATGACGCGATCCACTCGCACTACTGGCTCTCCGGAATCGTCGGGCTGCACCTGCGCGATGCGTGGCAGGTTCCGCTGGTGCACACCATGCACACCATGGGCAAGGTCAAGAAGATCTCGGCGCAGACCGAGGAATCCGGTGCCCGCATTCGCGGCGAAATTCTCTTGTGCGAACAGGCAGACCGGCTCACTGCCAACACGCCGGCCGAGGTCGAGGAATTGATCCACCTCTATGGCGCCGACGCGAAAACGCTGGACGTCGTGGAGCCGGGCGTGGACCTCAGTGTCTTCAACCCCGGGGTGTGCGAGCACCCCGGGAGCGTGCCGAATTCGCTGCGCGTTCTCTTCGCCGGCCGCATCCAGAAGCTCAAGGGACCACAGATCCTGGTGCGGGCCCTTGGCATCCTCGCCCGCGAACGGCCCGACCTGGACGTGAAGCTTTCGGTCATCGGGGCGCGCTCGGGGTCCAAGGAGCTGAACCTGCAAAAGCTGGTCGAGGCCGAGGCGGTGGAGCACCTGGTGAGTTTCTCGCTGCCGATGCCCGCCGCACACCTGGCCGAGGCCTTCCGCAGCACGGACGTGGTGGCCGTGCCCTCCTACAGCGAATCCTTCGGCCTGGTGGCCCTCGAGGCGCAGGCCTGCGGAACCCCGGTGCTGGCCCACCGCGTCGGCGGGCTGCCCTATGCCGTGCAGGACGGGCGCACCGGCATCCTGGTCGATGGTTCCGAGCCCGCCGCGTGGGCCGTGGCACTGGCCAAGCTGGCAACCGACGAGCCGCTTCGCCGACGCCTGGGTCGGCAGGCTGCCGAATTCGCAGCGGAGCACGGCTGGGAGCAAACGGCCGCCGCCGCGCTGTCTTCCTATTCCGGTGCGATGCTGCGCCCGGCCGGCGGTCGCTGAATCCTGAAACGGTCCCGGAACTGCCTGTCCGTCAGCCAGGCATCGAGCCTTAGCCGGAGGCCGCGCCGGCCAGCACTTCCTCGAGGCCGTCCAGGAGGTCCTGCAGCCCGGGTTCCTCGAGGGGGAAATGGCCGCAACCGCGCAATACCCGGGTGCCGGTGGGGCCGGGCAGGGAACGCAGGGTGCGCTCGCTCAGTGCCTTCGGTGTCCACTGATCGAGTTCCGGGTGCATGAGGTGCACCTCGAGCGGCACGGTTCGGGCCTGGGTGTGCGGGTGCCGCAGATAGGAGGCGAGGAACCCCAGTGGCAGCCATGCGCCGCCTCCCCGTGGGTCCCTGGCGCAGAGGCGCCCCAACGCGGGGTCCCTGCCCATGCGCGCGAGGTCGGCAATCCAGGAAATCTTCACCGGGATCCGGGCCACGGGCCCCCTCACCAACGAGAGCAACGGCATGAAGGGCAGCGCGAAGGACCCGAAGCGCGTCAGGACCGCCCGGGTCCCCGGATCCCGCGGGTCCAGCAGGCAGGTGGCGATGACTGCGGCAACGCCGCGTGAGGCTGCAGCCGCCTGAACGGCAAGGAACCCGCCGATGCTTGCACCGAAGAGCACGACGGGCCGTCCGTCGTCCTCAGCCACCAGCAGGTCAACCAGCAGTGCGATCCAGTCCTCGTACACCACCGTATGCCGCGATCCCGTGACGGTTCTCCCGTACAGCGGCAGGTCGACGGCGGTGATGTCGACCCGGCTGCCGGCAAGAAGGGCGGCGACGGGCCAGAGCGCCGCTCCATGGGCTCCCGCGCCGTGGACGACAAGCAAGCGCACCGCGGCGTCCGGATTGCTGGACCTGGAGAGGTGGATCCGATGGTTCTTCCAGGACCACCACGTCGAATCCGGGGAAACCAGCGGCAGTCGCCTGCCAGGCGGGAGGAAGTCCGCGTAGTCTTCGATGCCGATCTCGACTGGTCGATGCTCCTGCATGGCGGGCTGCACCTTTCGACGGGCCGGGAACAACTCGAGTCTTCCACAAAGCCCCCAACCAGTTCCCGGGCCGCGGTGTGTTGCCTGGCTTACCTGCCCGCGGCCGAGACCTCCTGGCGTGCGGTGACCGATCCGCTGAAGTGCGGCTTGCCGCTGCGCGCCCCCCAGCCGCTGAATGTCGTTTCACGCTCGCCGACCCGGATGGCCACATCGACGCTCGAGGGCAGGAACACCGGGGTGGCGAACTCGATCCCCCAGTCATAGCCGACACCGTGCGGTGCCGCTGAAGCCAGCGCGCGCCCGGCCAGGTACATGCCGTGGGCAATCGCGCGATTCATGCCCAGCGCCCGGGCCGAGGCCGCCGAGAGGTGGATCGGGTTGTAGTCCCCCAGCACCGCCGCATAGGCGCGCCCGGTGTCGGCGGCAAGCCTCCACGACGCCGTGCGTTCCGGATTGTCCCGCGGCGACCTCGGTGCCGCAGGGGCGCTCGGCCTGGCCCCGGGCCACACCCCGCGTGCCAGATAGGTGGAGACCCCGCGCCACACCACATCGGCATCCTCGCCGACCTCGACCACCAGGTCAAGCTGGGTGCCGGCGCGGTGTTCGCGCAGGTTCACGGCACGGGCGGTGGCCCAGAGCGTGGCGCCCGGCGATATGGGCCGGAGGTGGGTGACCTGGTTGGCCAGGTGCACCATGCCCAGCAGCGGCAGCGGGAAATCCTCGCGCACCATCACCGACATTGCCAGCGGGAACACCATCCCGTGCACGAACACGCTGGGTAGCTCATCGCGCACCGTGTCTCCCATCAGCCGCTGGTAGGCAACCAGCTTGGCCGCATCGAACTTCAACCCCTCCAGATGGTGCTCGACCTCCGGCAGCGCGCCGCCCGCCGGCTTGGAACCCGGAAACAGGGCCGTAAGCCGCGCGCCGGCGGCCTTGGCATAGAGCGATCCGAGCGACGGGGAGGCCTCAAGCACCACCCGGGTGCGCGCGCTCATGCCCCCACCAACGACTGTCCACACACCCGCAGGGTGCGTCCGTTGATGCCCGCCGCCGCGTCGGAGGCGAGGAAGCCGATGGCCTCGGCGACGTCGACAGGCAGCCCGCCCTGCATCAGCGAGGGCATGAGCATCCTGGCCACGGCACGCGTGGCCAGGGGGATCTTGGCCGTCATATCGGTCTCGATGAAACCGGGCGCCACGGCGTTGATGCCGCCGCCCTTGGCGGCAAAGGCGGGTGCGGAGGCCCGCACCATACCGATGACCCCGGCCTTGGACGCCGCGTAGTTGGTCTGCCCGCGGTTCCCGGCGATGCCGGAGGTCGAGGCCAGGGAGACGATGCGCAGCCCCGGCAGGTCGGCGGCGAGGAATGCCGCGTTCATGCGCAGCTGCGAGGAGATGTTCGCCGCGATGACCGAATCCCAGCGCGCGGCATCCATGTTGGCCAGCAGCTTGTCGCGGGTGATCCCGGCGTTGTGGATGACGATGTCCAGGTGCCCGTGCCGCGCCAGGGCGTGCTCGATGATTTTCTGCCCTGCATCCTCGCGGGTGATGTCCAGCTGCAGGGCGGTGCCGGAGACCTGGTTGGCGACCTTCGCCAGCGCGTCCCCCGCGGCCGGGACATCGACCACGACCATGGTGGCACCGTCGCGGTGCAGCGTGGCGGCGATGGCCGCACCGATGCCGCGTGCGGCACCGGTGACCACGGCGACCTTCCCGGCCAGCGGCCTGCCGAAGTCCTCCGGCAGCTTCCCCTCGGCAGAGTCGATGGCCAGGAACTGCCCGTTGACGTAGGCGCTGCGGCCCGAAAGCAGGAAGCGTAGGGCCGCCAGCGCCGAGGGTGCGGTGGCGGCAACGCCATCGGCGAGCACGATCCCGTTGGCGGTGGCCCCGCCGCGCAACTCGCGGCCCACGGAGCGCAGCGCACCGTCGATGCCCTGGCGCACGGCGGCGACCGCGGGTGCGTCGGTGGAAAGCGCGGCGCGGCTGATACCCACCACGCGTCCGCCCGGCGCCAGCTGGCGCAGCGCCTGCCCGGCCGCGAGCATGGGCGCCGAGAGCCCCTCCGGGGCAACCAGATCGTCGAGCAGCAGGAGGATCCCGCCGAGTGTGGACACCCCGACGGCGTGCCGGCGCACGTCAAGGCCCCAGCCCAGCAGCGTGTCGGCGAGTTCCTGCGTGGAGGGCGAATCCCCCAGCAGCAACAGCGGGCCTGGCAGCAACGGGGCGCCGGGCGCGTGGCGGCGCAGGATGGCGGGGCGCGGCAGGCCCAGTGAGCGGGCGAGCTTCTTGGTGACGCCGCTGTTCACGAGTTCCAGGTACTTGTCGGCCATGATCAGCGTGCCTCCAGGATCGCCACGACGCCCTGCCCGCCGGCGGCGCACACCGAGATCAGGCCGCGGCCCGAACCCTTTTCGTGCAGCATCTTCGCCAGGGTGGCCACGATGCGTCCGCCGGTGGCGGCAAAGGGGTGGCCGGCGGCCAGCGAGGAGCCGTTGACGTTGAGCTTGCTGCGGTCGATGGACCCCAGCGGGGCGTCCAGGCCCAGCTTGTTCTTGCAGAAGTCCTCGTTTTCCCAGGCAGCCAGCGTGGAGAGGACGGTGCCGGCGAAGGCCTCGTGGATCTCGTAGAAGTCGAAGTCCTGCAGCTTGAGGTTGTTGCGCTTCAGGATCCGGGCGACGGCGTATGCAGGGGCCATCAGCAGGCCCTCGGCACCGTGCACGAAGTCCACCGCGGAGGCCTCGAAGTCCACGAAGTTCGCCAGCATCGGCAGGTCGTTGGCCCGGGCGTACTCCTCCGAACCCAAAAGCACAACGGAGGCGCCGTCGGTGAGCGGCGTCGAGTTGCCGGCCGTCATGGTTGCCGCGGCTCCCAGATTCCTGCCGAAGGCGGGCTTCAGGGACGCAAGCTTTTCGAGGGTGGAGTCTGCGCGCAGGTTGGTGTCCCGGGAAACCCCGGCAAAGGGGGTGATGAGGTCGTCGAAGAAGTTCCTGTCGTAGGCGGCGGCCAGGTTCTTGTGGCTGGCCAGGGCGAGCTCGTCCTGCGCCTCGCGGCTGATGTCCCAGGCCTTGGTGGTGATCGCCTGGTGGTCGCCCATCGACAGGCCGGTGCGTGGTTCGCCGGTGCCCGGTGCGTTCGGCGCCAGGTCCCGGGGGCGGAATTTCGACAGTGCCTTGAGCTTGGCGCTGGTGGAGCGGGCGCGGGAGATGTCCATGAGTACCGCGCGCAGCCCCTCGGAGACGGCGATCGGTGCATCGGAAGTGGTGTCCACGCCGCCGCCGATGGCCGAGTCGATCTGTCCGAGCTTGATCTTGTTGGCCAGCGAGCCGATGGCCTCCATGCCGGTGGCGCAGGCCATCTGCACGTCGTAGGCGGGGGTCTGCGCGGAAAGGGAGGTGCCCAGCACGGATTCGCGCACCAGGTTGAAGTCCTTGGAATGCTTGAGCACCGCACCGGCGGCGACGGCGCCCAGGCGCTGTCCCTGCAGTCCGAAGCGTGCGATGAGTCCGTCAAGTGCGGCGGTGAGCATGTCCTGGTTGCTGGCCTTGGAATAGGCGCCGTTGGATCGTGCGAAGGGGATGCGGTTCCCGCCGATGACGACGGCCGGACGGATGGCTTGCAATGGTTCGGACATGTTGTGGGGGCTCCTGGCGCAGATGTGAGATGGGTTACTGATACCCAGCGTACCTGATACGCTGGGTAACGTGAAGAACCCAACCACCGAAGTCCCCACGGCACAGCAGGGCGATACCGGCACCGACCGCCGCTCGGCCCGCTGGGACGCACACCGCACGGCCCGCCGCATCGAATTGATCAAGCTCGCCCGGCGTGCAATTCACGAGCTGGGGCCCAACGCCTCCATGGAGGACATCGCCGCGCACGCCAACACCAGCAAGCCGGTGTTCTACCGCTACTTCGGCGACAAGGACGGCTTGCGCCACGCTGTGGGCGAATTCGTCATCAAGCGCTTCCGTGCCGGGGTCATCGCTGCGGGACGAAAGTCCAACGGCAACGGCGAGGCACTGCACGCCATGATGCTCGCCTACCTGCAGATGGCCTCGAACTCGCCCAACATCTACTTCTTCGTCACCGCCAGCCCCTCGGCCGACGTGCTCACCGACCCGGCAGGCGCCGGAGGCCGGATGCGCGAGGGTGCACTGAACGACTTCTTCGACGAACTGACCTCGATGATGCGCGAACGCATGCACGCCTACATGGGAATCGCGCCCGGGCAGCTTGCCAGCCCTGCCCTTGAACTCTGGCCGCGCGCCTCCATCGGCATGGTGCGGGCCGCCGGCGAGTTGTGGTTGCGCGCACCGGAGACCGCGGAGCGGCCCAGCATCGAGGAACTCGCCCAAAGCATTGCCGACTGGCTCACGCACGGCGTGGCCCACCAGGCTCAAGCCGAACGACCCTGAACGCAACCACATGGTTGCCGGCAACGGCACATACCTCGGCACCATCCACAACGAACCCCAAGACAGTTACCCCGCACCGCGAGGGCAGCGCAACCGAAAGGCAGATACGCCAGTGACCCAGGAACAAATGACCCTTGACACCGCAGACGCCACCGTCGATGTGGCGGCCCTCGGCGAACAGCTGCTGGGCCGCTGGGCGACCATCCGCAAGGAAGCCCGCGCCCTGGCCGGCACCGAGGCCGTGCGCGGCATCCCGGGTCTGGGCATGGACGAGCACCGCGAACGCGTCTTCTCCCAGCTGCACGAGCTGGTCAACGCCAAGGCCGTGCACCGCGCCTTCCCCAAGCGCCTGGGCGGGGAGGACAACCACGGCGGTTCCGTCGCCAGCTTCGAGGAACTGGTCACCGCCGACCCGTCCCTGCAGATCAAGGCCGGGGTCCAGTGGGGGCTGTTCGGCTGCGCGGTGCTGCACCTGGGCACCAAGGAGCACCATGACAAGTGGCTGCCGGGCATCATGTCCCTGGAAATCCCCGGTGCCTTCGCCATGACGGAGATCGGGCACGGCTCGGACGTCGCCTCCATCGGCACCACCGCCACCTACGACCCGGACACGCAGGAATTCGTGATCAACACGCCCTTCAAGGCGGCCTGGAAGGAATACCTCGGCAACGCCGGCGTCCATGGCAAGGCGGCAACCGTGTTCGCCCAGCTCATCACCGGCGGGGTAAACCATGGCGTGCATGCCTTCTACGTCGACATCCGCGACGAGAACGGTTTCCTGCCCGGAATCGGCGGCGAGGACGACGGGCTCAAGGGCGGACTCAACGGCATCGACAACGGCCGGCTGCACTTCACCGACGTGCGAATCCCCCGCACCAACCTGCTCAACCGCTACGGCGACGTCACCGCGGACGGTACCTATTCCTCGCCGATCCACTCCCCCGGCCGCCGCTTCTTCACCATGCTCGGCACCCTGGTCCAGGGACGCGTCTCCCTGGACGGGGCCGCCACCGCGGCCTCGAAGATCGCCCTGCAGATCGCGGTGACCTACGCCAACCAGCGCCGCCAGTTCAACGCCTCCTCGGATACCCAGGAGGAAACGATCATGGACTACCAGCGCCACCAACGCCGGCTGATCCCCCGCCTGGCCCGCACCTACGCCGCTTCCTTCGCCCACGAGGACCTGCTGGAAAAATTCGACGGGGTGTTCTCCGGGAGCGCCGACACCGATGAAGACCGCCAGGACCTGGAAACCCTTGCCGCGGCATTGAAGCCGCTGAGCACCTGGGACGCCCTGGACACCCAGCAGGAGGCCCGCGAGGCCTGCGGCGGCGCCGGATTCATTGGCGAGAACCGATTCACCTCCCTGCGCGCGGACCTGGACATCTACGTCACCTTCGAGGGCGACAACAACGTGCTGCTGCAGCTGGTCGGCAAGCGACTGCTCACCGACTACGGGCAGGAATTCCGCAAGCTCGACGCCGGGGTCCTGGCCCGCTACGTCGTCAAGCAGGCCGAGAACGTGGCACTGCACCGCACCGGGCTGCGCTCGGTCGGCCAGGCCTTCGCCGACACCGGCGATGAGCGCAAGAGCGCGAACTTCTTCAAGGACGAGGCCAACCAGCGCGCGCTGCTCACCGACCGGATCAACACCATGGTCGCGGAGATCGCGGACGCGTTGCGCGGGGTCTCCACCAAGGACCGCGCAACCGCGGCTGCGGCCTTCAACGAGAAGCAGGACGCGCTCATCGCCGCTGCCCGCGCGCACGGCGAACTGCTGCGCTGGGAAGCCTTCACCCGGGCCCTGTCCCAGACCACGGATGCAGGCACCCGCACGGTGTTGACCTGGCTGCGCGACGTTTACGCGCTGTCCCTGATCGAGGGGAACCTCGGCTGGTACCTGATGAACGGGCGCCTGTCGATGCAGCGTGCCCGCACCCTTTCCGGATACATCAATATCCTGCTGGCCCGGTTGCGCCCACATGCCCAGGGCTTGGTCGATGCCTTCGGCTATGGCCCGGAGCACCTTCGGGCGAAGATCGCCGACGGGTCGGAGCAGGAGCGCCAGGAGGAGGCGGCCGATTACTATCGTCGGCTGCGCGCCAGCGCGGATGCCCCCGTGGAGGAGAAAGTGTTGATCGCCAGGGAAAAGGCAGCCAAAAAGGCAGCACACCAGGCGGCCAAGAAGTAGTAGCCGGACACGCATTCCTGACCGGACGGCGGCGCGGACCAACGGGCAACCAACTGCCCCGGCCCGCGCCGCCCTTCCGCGTTTGTCGCAGGTTGCGCCTAGCCCCGCGGGCTTCCCGCGAACGCTTCGGCTCCCGGACCGGTGAGTTCGTCGGGGTCAACGGGCCGTCCCGAAACCGCCAGGAGCAGGGTGATCGCCTTCCCGTGAACTTCCTGGCCGGCACCGTGCCCGAATGTCGTGTCGGTGGCAACCAAGGCGTATCCCGCGGCACGTTCCTTCCCGCCGCCCATCTTGACGCTCGTCCGCAGCTGGTAGGCCAGGGCCTTGGTGACATGGGAAGCCGGATAGTCGCCGCGCATGCCCAGCGGACGACGAATGTCCTCCCCATGTACGAACGCCTCGACCAGTCGCGTGGCCGGTGCCGCAGGCGGGGTGCTCGTGCGCCCGAGCACATCGCGGAAGCCGGCCAGGGTTTCAGCAGGGTCTACGCACCTCTGCGTGGCGATGCCGACGGCGTTGTCCTTGTCGAAATCGAAGCCCGCAAGGACCATGCGCCGGATGAATCCCCACCTCGTGGTCTTGGCGGAGTCGGTCAAATGCGCCAGCACGTCGTGAACATCCCAACCTGCGCACAGTGACGGTGTCTCCCACTGCTTTGCCGACAGGTTCTCCAGATCGCGGAGCAACGCCAGCCTCTCGTCGTGAACCACGGGCCAGACTTCGGAGTTGTGTCGCGGGGTCATGGAACTACCAAAGCAGCCGTGCGCCGGATTGGCAAGAAAGCGGAGTAGGTCGGCACCGTGCACCAGCGGCGACGTGCGGTGCTCCCTTGGCGGGAGGCCGCACGATACCGTCAAGCCATGGTTTTCGGAACGCGCCACAGGTAGCCCCACACGGGAAACCAACGTTCCATTTCATGCCACCTCACCCGACGGGGGGTGCTGGGCTGTCGACCTTCCCGTGGTTCTCAATGGGGCATCGTGTAATGGGCGAATCGGATCCGTAGCGCCCAAACTAGAAAGCATCTAGTGGGGGCGGAAAACCTACCCGCTGACTATCGAAATTCCCGGGCCGGGTTCCACCCGGGTATTCATCGCTGGTGACTCGATCTGAACAGTGAGGGACCCGTGAGCTGGTCGAGATGATTCCGTGGGGAACCACACCCGCTCCCGATGCACAACAATCAGGAGACCATCATGGCCACCCATGGAGGCGAAGGTGCTGGAGCAATCGTAAAAGTTGGGGATGGCCAGCTCCTCGGACAGCGTTGCCACGGTGCCCAGCACATCTCCAACGCCAATGCCGACTTCACTGATCGACAAGATTCGCGGTTTGTCACCCCTGCTGGAATCCGCGGACGCATCAGCGTCGCGAGCAATGAATTCCAGGATGATGCCTTCGGGACCGAGAAAATACAAGGAACGCGATTTCCAAAGATCCGAACCGGGGATGATCTCGGAGCCGTCCGCTTGGAATAGCGACACGCGACGGGCTAGCCATTTGTGGGCCCGTCCAAACTCTGAGGGCAGGATTCCGAAGGCAAGGTGATGGACGCCGACGAAACCATCCCCGGCGGTCATCGATAGTCGACTTAAGCCAATGACGACATCCGCGCCCTCGGTGGTCGATTCGACCGGTAACAGCAGAGTGTCGCGGTAGAACTGCACTGCCATCGCCAGGTCACGGACGGTGATGGATACGTTTCGGATTCTCATTCTTGGAATGCCTTTCATTGGGAATCGGTTCTGCGGGGTGCCTTCGAAGTCAGATGATTCGTGGGCCGCAACTTCCATCCAAAAGCATCCGGGTTGATTCCTGCGGCAGTGGGCTGCTCGCTGATCGGCTCGAGGATCTTCGCTCCCCGAGCTGTCTCCTGGACAGCCTCCATCTCCGGGGTTGTTTACGGGCGGAGTTCGCTAGCGGTACCGAACCTGGTTCCCGATCCGCTGTGTCGGTGGCGTGGGGTTCGTCGTGGATCAATGCGGTGATCATGGTTTCCTTGGGTTCGAGGGCATAAGCACCATGGAACAAGCTAAAGCTAACTTGAGGTCAAGCAGACGGCCTGACAACATGAGCGCATGAGCACCGCCAAACCCAAGAGCATGCTGCCTATCGGTGAAGTTGCGAGCAGGGCAGGTGTCTCGGTGCCCACCGGGAGGTATTACGAATCTCGAAACCTCATCACCTCTGAACGAACTGCCGGCAACAAGCGCGTCTTTCGCCGCTACACCCTGCGGCGATTGGCCATCATTGCCGCAGGACAACGAGTAGGTCTCACCTTGGCTGAGATTGCAGAGGCACTGGCCGAACTCCCCTCAGACAAGGCGCCGACCCAAGACGATTGGCATCAACTCAGCACGCACTGGGCGCTTTTGGTGGCGCGAAGAATCCGCCAGCTGGAAAGACTCCAAGGATCACTCGACGATTGCATCGGCTGCGGTTGCCTCTCCCTCACGAAGTGCCATCTCTTCAATCCTCACGACGAGGCGGCATCTGAAGGCCCCGGTTCGCGCTGGGTTCGAAGGAGCTTGGACGACGACGGCGGAAAAGCTGCCGGCGGCTGAACTGATGCGCTTTAGGTGGTTTTGCGTCCGCTGGGGTTGTTTACCTTGGGAGGGCCGCGCCCCCCCAAATAGGGGGGCCCGCAGCTGTTTTCCCACGTGACCGAGGGCTTGAGTGACCCCCTCAAGAAGGGGATGCGGCCCCATTACTAGCTTTTCACAAGGTTCATTAGTCATGCTCATTTCACGGTCTGATTAGGGACAACAATCCCAGTCACGGTTTGCGAACTGTTGATTGGGTCACCGATTAAACCGTTCGGCCCGATGCGTGGAAACCCCCCATCCCACGCGGTTGGGCCGGGCGCAATCCCGCGTGGGGATGCTGCGCAGGCGAGGGTCCCGTTTCCGAAAGGCGGGACCCTCGTTGCTGGGCACGGCCGCTCCGGCCCCAAATTGTGCGTGGCGAAACTGCGGGCGGGAACAAGTCTGGTCCTGTGACAGATTTTCACCAGATGTTTTCTGGTGGCCTGCTTATTGGATAGCTGGGTGTGGTGGCGCCGTCGGGGTTCCTTCCGCGTGTGGAACCAGAACCGCGGGGGTCGGCTGTGGACCACTACGGTCAAGTTCGGAAAAGGACAGACATTCTGTCGTCTGGGGGCCGGGCCAACAACCATGGTCATCGGTACGGCCGGTTCAAGCCGTCGCATAGAATTGATACAACGCGGCTTATGAAAGGGCGATACTCCCCCATGAAGAAGAACTCAATTTTTTCACGACTGTTTCGAATCGGTAAGTCCAACGCCAACGCTGCGCTGGATGCTCTCGAAGACCCGCAGAAGATGCTGGACCAGCAGGTTCGCGACTACACCAACAACATCGCCCAGGCTGAAACCGCCGTCGCACAGACGATCGGCAACCTGCGCATGCTGGAGGACGACTACAAGATCGCCCTGAACGATGCACGCGAGTGGGGCCAGAAGGCATTGGCTGCCTCCAACAAGGCAGAGGAATTCACCGCAGCCGGCGACAGCAGCAATGCCGAGAAATTCAACAAGCTAGCGACCCTGGCCATCCAGCGTCAAATGGCCAGCGAAAAGCAGGCGAGCAACGCCGAGCCGAACATCGCCTCGCAGCGCGAGATCGTGGAGAAGCTCAAGGCCGGGCTGAACACCATGGGCACCAAGCGCCAGGAACTGGTGGCCAAGCGCGACGAGCTCGTGGCCCGAGCCCGCAACGCCAAGACCCAGGGCCAGATGATGGACGCGGTCAAGGCACTGGACATGAGCGACCCGACCTCGGAGATCAACCGGTTCGAGTCCAAGATCCGTGCCGACGAGTCGCGTGTGCGTGGTGCCGCGGAACTCGCCGCGTCCTCCCTGGATGCACAGTTTGCTTCCCTTGAGGATCTGGGCGAGGCCACCGAGGTCGAGGCGCGCCTCGCGGCGATGAAGGGTGAAAGCAACATCCTGGAGCAGGGTACTGCCGCTCCTGCGATCGAGGACACCGTGGCACCCTCGGAAATCGAGGCTCGCCTGGCGGCACTGAAGGCCAAGAACCAGTAACCCTTAGGGAAGACCACGGCCCTGTGCCGGGACCCGCTCGTGGCGGATGCGATCTATTCGTATCCGCCACAATTTTTTTAGCCGAGAGGCATCGTCGCCGGACACGTGGCGGTGGCCCAAACGCCAGCAGCATCTCTTGTAGGCGAGGTCCGGCAGGGTCCACCAGACCGCAAAAAGGGCCAGCTTCGTGATCGAACCTTGGAAACCACTTCGTGCGTTTCGGTTTGGCCTGATCAGATCATCCCGGTCCCGCACCCCCGTGCCCCGTCACAGCAAATCTTTTCATGGCGTTTCTGACCTCATCCAGAGTCGCCTCCGCGACGACGTTGGCGCGTTCGTTGCCGTCTTTGAGGATGGTGCGGACTGTCCCTCGCGGCTTGGGTCGGCCGCGTTCGGCATTCCCTCCAAATCAGGCGTTCCGGCCGCGTGGAGAGCTGCCGGTAGACTAGATGTCGACATGACTGAGAATTATCCTGCGGCCGATGCGGCCGGCAACGACGAGATTTTTACCGACGCGGAACTCGAGGCAGCCCTCAAGGTGCTGGGCCAGGTGCACCGCCTGGACGCCGAAGACGAGCGCCACGTTGCCGTGCGCCGGGCCACGGGAAAGATGTTCAAGGCCGCCAAGCGCCACCGCAAGAACGAGAAGCGCTCGGCCATCAACGCGGCGGACCGCGCCGTCGTTGAACGCACGGCCACCGGTTCCCCGCAGCGCCTGGACGACGAAACACTGGGCCTTGACCTGAGTACGCCGACCGACGAGCACACCGCCGGCGAGTACATCAAGCCGCGCGGCTGCTACATCTGCAAGCAGCGCTACACCACGGTCGACGCCTTCCACCACTACCTGTGCCCCGAGTGTGCCGCCGCCGGACGCGAACGCCGCGACGCCCGCGCCGACCTGACCGGCAAGCGCGCCCTGCTCACCGGCGGGCGCGCCAAGATCGGCATGCACATCGCCCTGCGTCTGCTGCGCGACGGCGCCCATACCACCATCACCACGCGCTTCCCGCGCGATGCCGCCCGGCGCTTCGCCGCGCTAGAGGACTCCGCCGACTGGATCCACCGCCTGCGCATCGTCGGCATCGACCTGCGTGACCCCTCCCAGGTGATCTCGCTGGCCGACCGCGTCGCCGCCGAGGGCCCACTGGACATCCTGATCAACAATGCCGCGCAGACCGTGCGCCGCACCTCGAACTCCTACCTGCATCTGGTCGAGTCCGAGAACCAGCCACTGCCGGCCGAACTCGAGTTCGCCCAGGGCGGCCCCGAGGTCTGGGGCGAGGCAAATCCCCCGTCCGAGCACCCGCGCGCCCTGGCCAGCGCGTTCCGGCTGGAGGACTCGGCGCTGCTGGTCCCCGCCACCCCCACCACCTACGACGCGCAGGCGGTTGCCGAGCTCGCGATGACCGCCGGATCCGCCTCGCTGGAGCGCATTGCCGCAGGCACCGCGATCGACGCCGGCGGGCTGGTGCCCGATGTGGTCACCGAGAACTCCTGGACGCAGATCCTGGGCGACGTCGACGCGCTGGAAATGCTCGAGGTGCAGCTGTGCAACGTCACCGCACCCTTCCTGCTGGCCTCGCGCCTGCGCCCGGCCCTGGCAGCATCGGACGCGCACCGGAAGTACATCGTGAACGTCTCGGCCATGGAGGGACAGTTCTCCCGCCGCTACAAGGGCGCCGGGCACCCGCACACCAACATGGCCAAGGCCTCGCTGAACATGCTCACGCGCACCAGCGCCGAGGAAATGCTGCAGACCGACAGGATTCTGATGTCCGCGGTTGACACCGGATGGATCACCGATGAGCGCCCGCACGATTCCAAGGTCCGCATGGTCGCCGAGGGCTGGCACGCGCCGCTTGACCTGATCGACGGGGCGGCCCGGGTCTACCAGCCGATCGTCGACGGGGAACGCGGCATCGACCTCTACGGCTGCTTCCTGAAGGACTACGAACCCTCCCCCTGGTAGGAATGGCCGCGCACCCCTCGCACCCCACCCGCAAGGGCGGGCCGCGAGGGGTTTTGCGTCTGCCGGGGCCGGATCGCCGCCCGGCAGCGCCCGGACCGGATGGGCGAATCCGTCATCCGACATTGTCAAACGCTCGTTTCATGTTTGAATGGTCTGGTGGATCACATGCGCAGAACCCCGGGCCCGAACGAAAACCTCTCACGCGACGAGGCCGCCTGGCGCGCCGGCACCCTTCAGGTGCTTTCCTGCGAGGTCGATCTGGACCTCTCGGCGGCGCAGGACCCCTCGGTGACCGGGTACCGCTCGCTGACCACGCTGTGTTTCACGGCCCACGGCACCACCGGCACCTTCATCGACTTCATCCACGAATCCGTCCAATCGATCACGCTCAACGGGGCCCCGGTGGACCCCGCAGAAGCCGTCGCCGGCTCGCGCATCTATCTGCATGGCCTGGCCGCGGGAGATGGCGAGGTGAACACCGTCGTCATCGATGGACACGCGAAGTACTCGCGCAGCGGCGAGGGCCTGCACCGCTACGTCGACCCGGCCGACGGCAAGACCTATTGCTACACGCAATTCGAACCGGCCGACGCCCGCCGCGTCTACGCCAACTTCGAACAGCCAGACCTCAAGGCGCGGTTCACCTTCATCGTGCGCGCCCCGCATCACTGGCACGTGGCCTCCAACCAGTCCCCTGTCCGGGTTGACCAACACGGCGACGGAACCGCCACCACGCACTTCGCCCCCACCCTGCCGATTTCCACGTACATCACCACGGTGCTGGCCGGGCCCTACTTCGTGGCCACCGACATCTACAGCCGCACGCTGCCCGACGGCAGCGAACTGGCCATCCCGCTCAATGCCACCTGCCGCGCCTCGCTGGCCGGGCACTTCGACGCGGCGAACATCCTGGAGCTGACGAAGGCAGGGCTGGACTTCTTCCACGAGCTCTTCGACTACCCGTACCCGTGGGGCAAGTACGACTCAGCCTTCGTGCCCGAGTACAACCTCGGCGCCATGGAGAACCCCGGGCTGGTGACCTTCACCGAACACTACGTCTTCACCTCGCGCGCCACCGAGTCCCAGCACGAAGCCCGCGCGAACACCATCATGCACGAGATGGTGCACATGTGGTTCGGCGACCTGGTGACCATGGCATGGTGGGACGACTTGTGGCTCAAGGAGTCCTTCGCCGACTACATAGGCACCTTGGCCAACGCGCAGGCCACCGAATTCGACACCGCCTGGGTGGCCTTCGCCAACCGCCGCAAGGGCTGGGCCTACGTGGCGGACCAGCTGCCATCCACCCACCCCATCGTCGCGGACATCGCCGACCTGGAGGCCGCGAAGCAGAACTTCGACGGCATCACCTACGCCAAGGGCGCATCCGTGCTCAAGCAGCTCGCCGCCTTCGTGGGGGCCGATGCGTTCCGCGACGCCGCGCGCACCTACTTCCGCGCCCACGAATACTCCAACACCACCCTGGCCGACTTCCTTTCCGCGCTGGCCGCAGCTTCCGGACGGGACATGGGCGCCTGGTCCGACGCCTGGCTCAGGACCGCAGGGGTCCCGCGCCTGGGCATCGAGCTGGACGTCGTCGACTCGAAGATCACCGCCGCGACGCTCACGCAGTCGGGCACCGACCCGATCACCGGCACCCCGATCGCCCACCCGCACGTACTGGACGTCGGCCTGTTCCACGTCATCGACGGGGAGCTGGTCCGCACCGCGTCCCACCGGGTGGAGCTGGCCGGAAGCGGCGTCGGGCTCCCTTTCCTGGTGGGGGAAGCGCGCCCGGACCTGATCCTGCCCAACGACGGCGATGACACCTACGCGATGGTGGACTTCGATCCGGTCTCCCTGGCCACGCTGCGCAAGCACCTGGGCACGCTGTCCGATCCGCTGGCCCGCGCCAGCTGCTGGGCCGCACTGTGGAACATGGTGCGCGATGCGAAGCTGCCGGCCCCCGATTTCCTGGCCGCTGTGCGCTCCCACGCCGAATCGGTCACCGAGGTGGCGGTCTTCACGCAATTGCTGACCCAGGCCCGCACGGCCATCACCCATTACCTTCCCCCGGTGCTGCGCGATGCCGAGCGCGCGGCCCTGGCCGAGGCGATCACCGACTGGCTCGGCCGGGCGGAGCCGTGCAGCGACAAGCAGGTCGCCGCCGCCCGCGCACTGGCAGTGCTGGCCCGCGGCGGGGTCGCCGGGCCGCTGGTCGACGCGCTGCTGGCCGGCGAGCAGCCACATACGGGGCTGGAGCTGGACGAGGACCTGCGCTGGGCGCTGTGGCAGGCCAAGGCCGCCTCCGGCACGCTGGACGAGTCGGCGCTGGCCCGGCTCGAGGCCGACGCCGCCGCGCACCCCTCGGCCGTGGCCACGTCCGGCCGTCTGCTGGCCCTGGCTGCGCGTCCGGAGCCCGCCGTGAAGAAGGCGTCATTCACCGCGGTGCTCACCGGGCGCGACGCGGATGGCTCGGCACTGTCAAACGAGGCGGTCTCCGCCATCGCGGCCGGCTTCCAGCTGGGCTCCCGGGAGCTGCTCGACGGGTATTACTCGCAGTACTGGCCGGAGCTGGCGGGCATCTGGGAATCGATGAGCATCGGCATGGCCACCCGCGTGATTGCCGGGCTCTTCCCCGCCGCCCAGGACCTGGGGGAAGACGCGGTGCACCCGGTCATGGCACAGGTGGACGGCTGGCTCGCGGGAAATCCGGACGCCGCGGCGGCGCTGCGGCGCATCCTCCTGGAGGAACGCGACTACCTCGCCCGCGCCTTGGCAGCCCAGCGCCTGAGCGCCGGCTAGCCTCCCACACACCCCCTTGCCGTGCCACCGGGGCGGCAGGGAATGGCACCGGCGGCTACCGGATGCAGAACTCGTTGCCCTCGGGGTCGGCCAGCGTGTACCAGGCGAAGGGCCCCTGGCTGGCCTCGTGCAGGAACGTCGCCCCGCGGTCCAGCAACTTCTCGCGCGCCACGTGCCTGTCCCCCAGGTCAAGATCCAGGTGAATCCGGTTCTTCACGGTCTTGGGTTCGGCTACCAGCTGGAAGAGGATCCGCTGGCGCGGCACCTTGCCCAGCTGGTCCAGCGGGCAGATCCCTGCCCCGCTCCTCCAAACCAGCTCGCCGTCGAAGATCAGGGTTTCGTCCTCGCTGGCGTGGCCCTCGTCGATCATCTGCTGGATGAAGTCCGGGTCACTGGGCTCCACCGTCCATCCGAGCGTCTCCGCCCACCAGACGGCCTGCTTGTGCGGGTTCTCGCTGTCGATGGTGATTTGAATTGAGAGGTCCATGGGCACACGCTATTCCGCACGGGGTCCCGATTCAAGAGGCCTCCCCCCGCCGGCCATTGCCGCCAGATTTCCCCGAACGTATTCTGGGCCGTATGTCGCCGAAGCCGACCACGGCGGCACCGAGCACCGACTTGAAAGCGAGCGCATCATGTCACAGGTGAGGGTCCACAATTTCGGCCTGTCGATCGACGGCTACGGCGCCGGGCGCAACCAGGGATTGAAGGAACCGCTCGGGGTGGGCGGCGAGGAGCTGCACGAGTGGATCTTCGGCACCGCCTACTGGCACGAAAGGACGGGCGAATCCGGCGGCAGCACCGGGAAGGACGATGCCTGGCTGCGGGCCGGGGACGAGGGCATCGGCTCCACCGTCATGGGCAGGAACATGTTCGGCCCCATCCGCGGCCGCTGGGACGCGGACGACGACGCACGCTCGTGGCACGGCTGGTGGGGCGAGTCCCCGCCCTTCGGGCACGACGTCTTTGTGCTCACGCACCATGGGCGCGATCCCCTGCCGATGGCCGGCGGCACCACCTTCCACTTCGTCACCGACGGGATCCGTGCCGCAATCGAGGCCGCGCGGAAGGCCGCGAACGGCGGCGATGTGCGCATCGGAGGCGGCGTGCACACCGTGCGCGAGGCGGTGGCGGCGGGCCTGGTCGACCAGCTGCACCTGGCCATCGCACCGGTGTTGCTGGGCGCCGGGGAACAGCTCTTCACCGGGAACTGGGCAGCGGACGGCTATCGGCTGGTCGAATCCGAGCAGGGCGAGGGCGCCATGCACGTGCGCCTGCAGCATTCCTGAGGCACACCGAACGCCTGCTGTAGCCTTGTGCCCATGTACCTGGAAAACATCGTCTTCGACGCGGTGGATCCTCAGCGCCTCGGCACATTCTGGCAGGACCTGCTCGGCGCCGAGCTGCTCACCGACTCCCCGGAGGGGTTTGAGACCCGCCTTTCGATTCCCGGCGGGCCCGACCTGGACCTCTGCTTTCAACCAGTCCCCGACCCGCCTGCGGATCCCGTGCGCCTGCACCTGGATGTGCTCGGCGGCCCGGCACGGGACGCGGTGGTTGCACAGGCCCTGCGGCTCGGGGCCAGGCACCTGGACATCGGGCAGGGCAACGTCCCCTGGGTGGTGCTGGGCGACCCGGAAGGAAACGCCTTCTGCGTCATGGATGACCGGGCCGCGCACCGGGACACCGGTGCCATCGCCGCGATTCCGATCGATTCGGCCGACCCGGAACGGGACGCACGCTTCTGGGCGTGGCTCACGGGGTGGACCGACGCCGGTGCCGCGGCGCCGCGGACCCTGCGGCACCCCTCCCTGCGCGGACCGCTGTTGGAGTTCTGCGAGGAGCCCGCGCCCAAGTCGGAGATGAAGAACAGGATGCACCTGGACGTGAGGTTGGAGTCAGCCGACGATCCCGATGAGGTTGCAGCGGGGATCGGCGCACGCGGCGGGCGGGAATTGCGCCCGGACTGGGGAGACATTCCCTGGCGGGTCTACCAGGACCCCTCCGGCAACGAATTCTGCGTCCTTCCCGCACCATAGGCCGGCCGCACCCCCGGAAGGCGGCGGCCAAGGATGACGCCGCCCCACGGACCGGTTGGTGATCGGGGGCACACGTGGATTACGGTGGCCAGTAACCACGTTCTGCCGTCCCAAGGAGTCCCCATGAGTGTTTACGCAGTAACCAACCCGGCCACCGGCATTCTCGAAGCAACCTATCCCACGGCCGGCGACGCGGACATCCAGGCCGCGCTGGCACGCACCGATGCCGCCTTCGGCAGCTGGAACACCACACCGATCGCCACGCGAGCCGCCCTGCTGACCCGCGTCGCGGACATCTACGAGGAACGCCGCGACGAACTGGCCGCAATCATCACCCGCGAAATGGGCAAGCCGATCTTCCAGTCCGGCAAGGAAATCGACATCACCGTCTCGATCTACCGTTACTACGCGGCCAACGGCGAGAAGTTCCTGCAAGATGAGCAGCTGGAGGTCGCCTCCGGCGGCACCGCGGTGATCCGCAAGGAGGGCGTGGGCGTGCTGCTGGGCATCATGCCGTGGAACTTCCCCTACTACCAGGTCGCCCGCTTCGCCGCTCCCAACCTGATGAACGGCAACACGATCCTGCTCAAGCACGCCCCGCAGTGCCCGGAATCCGCGCTGGCCATGGAGCAGATCTTCACCGACGCCGGTGCCCCGATTGGTGCCTACGTGAACATCTTCGCCACCAACGAACAGGTCGCCGAGATCATCGCCGATCCCCGCGTCCAGGGCGTCTCGCTCACCGGCTCAGAGCGCGCAGGCTCCGCGGTCGCGGAAATCGCCGGCCGCAACCTGAAGAAGGTCGTGCTGGAGCTCGGCGGCTCGGACCCCTTCCTGGTGCTGGAGGACGCCAACGTGAAGCGCGCGGCCAAGCAGGCCATGATGGGCCGCTTCGGCAACACCGGACAGGCCTGCAACGCCGCCAAGCGCATCATCGTCGACGAACTGGTCTACGACGAGTTCGTCGATTCCTTCATCGGCGCCGTGAGCGGCATCAAGGTCGGGGACCCGGGACACCCGGAGACCTTCATGGGCCCGCTGTCCTCGGCCGCTGCCCGGGAAGGTCTTGCCGCCCAGGTGCAGGACGCCATCGACAAGGGTGCCACGGTCCTGGCCGGCGGATCCGTTGTGGAGGGTGCCGGATCGTTCTTCGCACCGACGGTGCTGGCCGATGTCACACCGCAGATGCGCGCCTACACCGAGGAGCTCTTCGGCCCCGTGGCAGTGCTCTACAAGGTCTCCGGCGACGAGGAAGCGGTGGCACTGGCCAACAGCTCGGCCTATGGGCTGGGCGCCTCCATCCAGACCGAGGACATGGACCGGGCGCATGGCATCGCCAGGCAGCTGGAGGTCGGCATGGTCTCGATCAACCAGACCAGCGGGTCGGCCGCCGAACTTCCCTTCGGCGGGGTCAAGCGCTCGGGCGTGGGCCGCGAACTGGGCAAGTACGGCATGGAGGAGTTCGTGAACCGCAAACTGGTCACCTTCCGCGGCTAGCGGGAACGTCCAGTAGGGGGGGGGGCGGCGTGTACGCGGCGGCCCCCGGGTCACCGCCCCGGGCGGGTTGCGTTTCGGACGGCGGGCGATCCGGCATTCCGGGGGCCCGCCGCGCGCCGGTTAGAATTGATGGTGGAAGTACCGGGCACAAGCTGGCCCGGCGTCGAAACACCGGCAGGAAAGCGCAACCATGAACCCCGAACGCATGAACGTTGAGTCCTTCAACCTCGACCACCGCACGGTCGCCGCACCCTACGTGCGTGTCGCCGACCGCAAGGTGCTCCCGCAGGGAGATGTCATTACCAAGTATGACGTGCGCTTCACCCAGCCGAACGTTGCCCACCTGGAGATGAAGGCGATCCACTCCCTGGAGCACCTCTTCGCCGAAAAATCGCGCAACCACTCGGAGTCCGTCATCGACTTCTCCCCCATGGGCTGCCAGACCGGCTACTACCTCATCATGCAGGGCGAACCCGATGTCGGGTCCGTGGCCAACCTCATCGAGGCCACCCTCACCGACGTGCTGCAGGCCACCGAGGTCCCTGCCGCCAACGAAATCCAGTGCGGCTGGGGCGAAAACCACTCGCTCGCCGACGCGCAGGACGCCGCCCGTGCGTTCCTGGCGCAGCGCGCCGCCTGGGAACAGGTCACCGCGTGAGCGCCATCGACGTCGTGGTCATCGCCGCCATGGAGGAGGAGACCCTCCCGTTCCTGACGCGCGCCACCTCCGTGGGCGAACCTGTCCGCGTCGGCAACTCGATCCAGCGCACCGGAACCCTTGAGGGACTGAACGCACTCTTCGTCCAGGGCGGCATCGGCCTGGTCAACGCCGGAAGCGCCGCCACCGCGGCACTGCTGCGGGCAAACCGGGAAGCCCCCGCCGCCCCCGCGCCCTTGGTCATCAGCGCCGGCAGTGCCGGCGGACTGGGCGAATCGGTGCGGGTGGGAGACGTTGTCATCGGTTCGGTGAACATCAATGCCGATGCCGATGCGCGCGCCTTCGGCTACGAGCTCGGGCAGGTCCCGGGCATGCCCGCTTCCTACCCGGCGCCGCGATTCCTCCTCGACGCGAGCAACATCGGGAGCCCGGGTCACGGAATCGTGGCCACCGTGCATCACGGGCTGGTCGTGTCCAGCTACTCGTTCGTCGGGCACGAACGTTCGGCCGTCATCAAGGAGCAGTTCGACGGTGCCCTGGCCACCGACATGGAATCCTCGGCGATTGCGCAGACCTGCGCCTCCTTCGGGGCCCCGTTCCTGGCCATCCGCGGGATCTCGGACCTCTGCGGTCCGGCCTCCGATGAGGACTTCCTGGATCACGTCGATGACGCCGCCGAGCGCTCTGCCGAGATCACGGCCGCGTTCCTGAGGTCCTGGCAGGACTCCGGGACCCCGCGCAGGGAAACCGAGTTGGCGCTGGCCTGACACCGGGGATCCTGCCCACAAGGACGGTACGGGACCCCCGTCGAACGGGGTTCCCGTACCGCACCATGGCTACGGGACGCGCGCAGTCCATTGCTCGGTGGAGAACTTCGATTCCGCCAGATCGCGTGCGGCCTGCCGCGTCGCGGCGTCCAACCGCCCCGGGGTGGCGGAATACCGGCGGGCGAAGGTGCCTGCCATCGTCGAAATGATTTCGGACCGCGACAGCTTTGCCTGGGTCTTCAGCGGGTCCACGCGCTTGGCCGCGGAGGTGATGCCCTTGTCGGAGATCTTCTCCCGGCCGATGCGCAGCACCTGCAGCATCTTGTCCGCGTCGATGTCATAGCTCATGGTCACGTGGTGCAGCACCACGCCTCCGGCCAGTCGTTTTTGCGCTGCCCCGCCGATCTTCCCGTCATCGGTGGCAATGTCGTTCAGCGGCTTGTAGTGCGCCTTCACGCCGACCGACGCCAGCGCCTCCATGACCCAGGCGTCCAGGAACGGGTAGGAATCGGCGAAGCTCATGCCGTCCACCAGCGAGGAGGGCAGGTAAAGCGAGTAGGTGATGCAGTTTCCCGCCTCCATGAACATCGCCCCGCCGCCGCTGATCCGCCGGACCACCTTGATGCCGTGCTCCGCCGCCGCCTGCGCGTCGACCTCGTTGCGCACCGACTGGAAGGAACCGATCACCACGGCCGAATCGTCCCAGTCCCAGAAGCGCAGCGTCGGGCCGCGCGTGCCGGCGGCGACCTGGCGGGCCAGCACCTCGTCGAGGGCCACGTTCTCGATGATCGGCATGGTGTCCGGGCCCAGCACCTCCCATTTGTGGTCGGACCAGGTGGTGGCGTGACCCAGGGCACGGCGCACCGTGCGGGCCACGGCGTCGGCGTCGAAGCCGAACATCACCGCGCCCTCGCGCAGGCCCGCGGTGACGGCGTCACGCACCGCCGAGTGCTCAACGGCCGCCGGCAGGCCCACCAGCGCCTGGTTCAGGTCGAAGAGGGCCTCGTCGGGCTCCAGGAAGAAGTCCCCGTTCAGGGAGGCTGCTGCTATCGTCCCGTCCTGCACCAGCAGGTCGACGACAACCAACTTGCCGCCGACAACCTTGTATTCACCGTGATGTGTGTAGCCGTGAGTCATGGAATCAATCCTATCCACCTTGCCGTGGCGGGGGTTAAACAGCAACGGGACCCCCCGAAGTGGAGGATCCCGTGTGCAGGCGTGAAGGCGGAATTACTTCTTGCCGCCGAAGCCCTTGAAGCGGGCGTTGAAGCGCTCGACGCGTCCGGCCGAGTCCATGATGCGCTGCTTGCCCGTGTAGAACGGGTGCGAGGCAGCGGAGATTTCGACGTCGATGACCGGGTAGGTGTTGCCGTCTTCCCACTCGATGGTCTTGTTGCTCTTGGCCGTCGAACGGGTCAGGAACTTCTCGCCCGAGGCGAGGTCGTTGAACACCATGGTGTTGTACTGCGGGTGAATATCAGCCTTCATGCTAAAACCTTTGCTCACGTCACTGGATTTTGCCAGCAACCAAATGTGCCAAACCGGCCCGTGGGATCACGAAGCCGACGTTCCAGTGTAGCCGAACGGGACAAGGATTTTCCAATTCAGCCGCCGGTTCGCCTAGCGAGCGCGCAATTCCCAGAAGGCCACCGCGCAGGCCGCCGCAACGTTCAGCGAATCGACGCCCGGGCGCATGGGAATCATGACATGGAGGTCGGCCTGCTGCAGCACCGCGTCGCTGACCCCGGCGCCCTCGGTGCCCAGCACCAGCGCCAATTTCTCGCGGCCGGTGGCGGCCACCTCATCGATGCCCCGGGCGCGGGCGGTCAGTTCCATGGCGGCGATCTCGAATCCAGCGGCGGCCACGGCCTGCAGCCCATCCGGCCAGGCATCCAGCCGAACCCACGGCACCTGGAACACTGCGCCCATGGACACCCGGATGGAGCGCCGGTAGAGCGGGTCGGCGCAGCGCGGGGTGATCAGCACGGCGTCGATGCCCAGCGCTGCGGCGGAGCGGAAGATGGCGCCGAGATTGGTGTGGTCGACGATGTCCTCGAGGATCGCGACCCGGCTGGCCCCTGAGAGTACCTTCTCCAGTTCCAGCGGTTCGGGTCGGTCCATGGCGGCCAGCGCTCCGCGGTGCAGGTGGAAGCCGGTGATGGATTCGAGCACCGCGTCGGATCCCACGAAGATCGGCACCCCGGGGTGCTCCGCAAGCACGTCGCGAAGTGAATCAATCCACTTCGGTGCCATGAAGAAGGAACGGGGGCGGTGCCCGGCCGCCAGCGCCCGGCGCAGGACCTTGGAGCTTTCGGCGATGTAGCGGCCGTTGGCAGGATCGGCGACCTGGCGCAAGGCGGCGTCCGAGAGCCCCGCGTAGTCCTGGACCCGCGGGTCCGCACCCGAGTGCAGGAAGACCAGCCGCCGGGCAATGTCCCCGCCGGCTGCCTCGCGCACCGCTTCCTCGAACCCGGCCTGCGCGCCGGCGGCTTGGTGGTTGGCTTGCATCAGGGGCCCACGATGAGCTTGGCGACCATGTTGGCCAGCGCCACCAGTCCCAGGACCACGATGACCAGGCGCAGCCAGCCCGGGGAGAGTTTGCGCCCGACCTTCGCGCCGATGAATCCGCCGATAAGCGAGCCCACGGCGATCAGCAGCACCACCGGCCAGTGGATGCGTTCGGGGGCGAAGACCAGGTAGGAGACCGCGGCCACCAGGTTGACCACCAGCGACAGGATCACCTTGATGGCGTTGGACTGCTGCAGGGAGGCGTGCAGGAAGATCCCGAAGACCGCCATCAGCAAGATGCCCTGGGCGGCGGTGAAATAGCCGCCGTAGATGCCGATGAGGAACACCAGGATGTAGAGGGTGGGTCCGATACGGGTCCTGTCGGCCTCGTCCGGATTGACCCCGACGCTGGCCGCCTGGCGCCCCTTCGCCCAGGCGGAAAGCCGCGGCTGGAAGATCACCAGCAGCAGCGCCAGCACGATCAGCACCGGGGCCACGTAGCCGAAGACCGTGTCGGGCAGGTGCAGCAGCAGCCAGGCGCCGATGAGCCCTCCGACCAGCGACACCGGCACCAGCTTGAGCATCGTCCGCCAGACCGTGGCGGCCTCCCGCCGATAGCCCCAGGCGCCGGAGAATCCACCGGCGACCAGTCCCATGGCGTTGGAGACCACCGCGTTGACCGGCGCGAATCCGAGGGCCACGAGAACCGGGAAGGTCACCAGGCTGCCGGATCCGACGATGGTGTTGATGGTTCCGGCCCAGAGGCCCGCGAAGAAAATGATGATGTCGCGCCACAAGTCCACGCCGGAAACCGCTCCCTTGTTGATGATTCGTTGCTGTCCACCAGGGCCCGAATGGCCGCGGCGGCGGTGCTGCCGCGGGCTCGGGCTAGTGCTTGGCGACGGCGCTGTAGCGCCCGCGCTCGGCCCGCAGGCTCAGCGGCGTGTTGAACGTCTCCGAGAGGTTTTCCTCGGTCAGCGTTTCGGTGATGGGACCGGCGGAGACCACGCGGCCATCGCGCAGCAGCAGCGCGTGGGTGAAGCCCGGGGGGACTTCCTCGAGGTGGTGGGTGACCAGCACCATCGCCGGTGCATCCTCGTCGCTGGCCAGTTCGGTCAGGCGTGCCACCAGGTCCTCACGGCCGGCCAGGTCAAGGCCGGCACCCGGTTCGTCCAGCAGCAGCAGCTCGGGATCGGTCATCAGCGCCCGGGCAATCTGCACGCGCTTGCGCTCCCCCTCGGAGAGCGTAGCGAACGGCCGGTTGATCATGGTGGACATGCCCCAGTCGTGCAGCAGGGAGAAAGCACGGCGCTCATCCAGCTTCTCGTAGTCCTCGCGCCAGCGTCCGGTCATTCCATACGATGCCGTCAGCACCACATTGAGCACGTTCTCGTGCTCGGGGATGTGGTTGGCCAGGGCCGCGGAGGACAGGCCGATGCGCGGGCGCAGCTCGAAGACGTCGACGGCGCCGAGTACCTCGCCCAGCACTCCCGCCACACCGCGGGTGGGGTGCATCCGGGCACCGGCGATCTGCAGCAACGTGGTCTTGCCGGCTCCATTGGGTCCAAGAACCACCCAACGCTCGCCCTCCTTTACGTGCCAGTTGATGTCAGTCAGTAAGTCTTTGCGTCCGCGTACCACGGAGACGTCGGCGAGGCCCAGCACTTCATTCATGGATAAAACACTAGGCCAGTGACCCGTCTTTGACCCAACCGAAGGTGCCCGACATGCCGCTGGCAGGCCCCGGGCACGTCGCTGCCCCCGTTCCCGCTCGGCGTCCCGGGGCCCTAATGGGACAGTGATGTCGGACAAGATCCCGCGCAACAAAGCGTGCGGCGTTTTGGGCGGGCGCGTGTGGCCGCGGGAGAATAGGCGAATGCAATCCACCGCCTTCATCGTCTTCCATTCAGCCGCCACGCCGTGTGCCGAACCCGCCGGCCTGCGCCGCACCCTGGCCGCCGCCGGCCACGAGGTGATCAAGGAGCAGTCCTTCGAGCGGGCCGGTCGCAACGGTGCGCGATGGGAGGTCACCGGGACGGTGCGCCAGCTTCGTGCCCTGGTGAACCCGCTGGACAACCTGCTGGCCCGCTCGGAGGATCCCGAGCTGCGCACGTCCGCCATTGCCGTGGTGCCGGCCGCAATTGTGCGTGCGAAAAAGTTGCTGCTGGTCATGGACGTGGACTCGACCCTGATCAAGCAAGAGGTAATCGAGTTGTTGGCCGCCCACGCCGGACGAGAGGCCGAAGTCGCGGCCGTCACCGAGGCTGCAATGCGCGGCGAACTGGACTTCGCCGCCTCGCTCCATGCCCGGGTGGCCACCCTGGCAGGGCTCGATGCCGAGGTGATCGATGCGGTGCGCGGACGCCTGGAGCTCAGTGACGGTGCGGCCGAACTCATCGCCTCCTTCAAGGCGGCTGGCCACCACGTGGCGGTGGTTTCCGGCGGCTTCGCCCAGATCCTGGATCCGCTGGCGGCCGAACTGGGCCTGGACTTTGCCCGCGCCAATGACCTGGTCATCGTCGACGGGAAGCTCACCGGCATGGTCAACGGGCAGGTGGTGGACCGCGCGTACAAGGAAGTCATGTTGCGCACCTGGGCCCGCGAACTCGGGGTCGACATGGAGCACACCATCGCGGCCGGGGACGGCGCCAACGACCTGGACATGGTCGGCGCCGCAGGGCTCGGCGTCGCGTTCAACGCCAAGCCTCTGTTGCGTGAAGCCGCGGATGCCAGGATCGACCTGCCGCGGCTGGACATCATCGCCGACTTGGTGGGGATCTTATAACGATTTTCCCTAATCACCCGTTATTTAGTCCTTCGTTTGGATGCCACCGGTAGAATGGCAGGTGGTGGCGAAGCCCTGTTACAGGGACGCCTCAACCCCCAACACGGTTCGCGGCCGTGCCCCCGATGGAAGAGAACGATTCGTTTTGCACAGTGAAAACATGGGACGCAAAAAGCGCGGCCCCGAACGCAAGTCACACCGTGGTTGGCTCATTGGCGGGGCATGCGTCGTACTTGCCGGCGGACTGTACACAGGGGCTGCGGCATACGCAGGCTCGCAGATTCCGGCGAACACCACCGTCCACGGGGTGAACGTCGGCTCCCTTTCCCCGGAAGCGGCACGCCAGATCCTGGCGGAGAAGCTCACCCCTGCCACCGCGCAGGAAATCCCGGTGCAGGTCAACGGCCGTGAGGAGTCCCTCGACCCGGCCGCCGCCGGTCTCTCGATTGATCTCGAGGGCACCGTGGACGAACTCGTCGGCTTCGACTTGAACCCAGCCACCCTGCTCGAGCGCTTCACCGGCGAATTGCAGATCGAACCAGCCAGCAACGTCGACGAGGCCAAGCTTCGCGCCGAGCTCGATTCCTTGGCCGCCAAGGTCGCAACCAAGACCGCCGAAGGCAAGCTGGCTTTCGACGGCGCAAAGCCCGTGCTGACCAAGCCGGTCACCGGCGTCGTGCTGAACGTGGAAGATTCCGTGGGCGTCGTCTCCGAATCCTGGTTCGACCCGGCGGAGCCGCTGGAACTGCCCGCCGCGCTGAGTGAGCCCAAGACCTCTGCCAAGACGCTGGAGACAGCGCTGGAGGAGACGGCGAAGCCGCTGGTGGCCGGGCCGATCAAGCTCACCGATGGGAAGTCCACCGCCTCGCTGACCCCCGAGCAATTAGGCGACGCCGCCTCGTTCAAGATCTCCGGCGATGCCGTGACCATGTCCTTGGACACCGAGAAACTGGTTGCCGCTGCCGCGAAGGGGGCCGACGGATTCAAGTCCACGGCCAAGGACGCCAGGATTGTGCTCTCCGGCGGGGCGCCGAAGGTCATCCCGTCCCAGAACGGCACCACCATCGACTCGAAGAACTTGGACCAGCTGGTCCTGGCTGCCTCCAAGGCCAAGAACCGCACCGCGAAGGTCTCCTTGACCACCACGGTCCCGGAGTTGACCACCGCGGAGGCGAAAAAGCTGGGCGTGAAGGAAGCCATCGTGAACTTCTCCACGCCGTACCCGGCTTCAGACACCGTACGCACCAAGAACCTCTATGCCGGTTCCAAGCGGCTTAACGGCGTGCTGGTCATGCCCGGGGAAACCTTCTCGCTGGAGAAGGCGCTGGGCCCGATCACCACGGCCAATGGCTACTTCGGTTCCGGCGTGGTCGTCAACGGTTTCGCCACCGAGGCCGTGGGCGGCGGACTCTCGCAGATCTCCACGCAGATGTACAACGCCGGGTTCCTGGCCGGGTACGACGACATTACGCACAAGCCGCACAGCCGCTGGTTTGAACGCTACCCGGCCGGACGCGAGGCCACCCTCTGGGAGGGCCAAGTCGACATGGCATGGAAGAACAACACCCCCTACGGCGTGATGATCGAGGCGTGGGTCGGCGGCGGGAAGGTCAACACGCGACTGTGGAGCACCGATTACTGGAAGGTGGGCAGCAAGTCCTCGGCCAAGTACAACTTGACCAACCCGGGGACCGAGTACAATCCTGCCGCCAACTGCAAGCCCGAACGCGGCGGCAAGAAGGGCTTCTCCATCAACGTCACGCGCACGCGCACCGCACCGGACAAGGTGCTCCCGGCGGAGACCAAGTCCTGGACCTATCAGCCCTGGAATAAGG